>JBJYXA010000633.1:0-2140 GCA_046259705.1 Caldilineaceae bacterium | reverse complement strand
CCCGACGATATCGGTCAATTGGAGGCAGATTTGCCCTGGGTTCGGTCTCTGCATCTGGACGGTATGGATGAAACCGCCGCAACCGACTTGCTGAAAACACGAGGCATAGACGGTACGGAGGAGGAAAGATCGGAGCTGGCCAGCCGCTATTCGGGCAATCCGCTGGCGCTGAAGTTGGTCGCCGAGACGATCGACGAGATCTTCGGCGGAGATATCGCTGTGTTTCTGTCCGAGGAGACCGCAATCTTCGACGATATTCGCAGAGTGCTGGACGAGCACTTCGCCCGGCTCTCAGACCTGGAGCAGGAAATTCTGTACTGGATGGCGTTGGAACGGGAACCGATTTCCGTGCCAAGACTACAGGCCGACCTGCTCAAACGGCCGTCCTTTCGACAGCTGTTGGAGGCGCTGCGCCATCTGCAGCGCTGTTCGCTGGTTGAGCCGATGGTCGCGTCTCAGCTGGAAGAGACGCAAGCCGAACAGCGATTTGGTTTGCAGAACGTTGTTCTGGAGTATCTGACCGATCGGCTGATCGAAATTTCGGTGGCTGAGTTGCTAAGTGGCAACTTGAATATTCTTCACCGGCACGCACTGCTCAAAGCGCAAAGCAAGGAATATTTGCGCCGAAGCCAAATCCGGCTTCTCATCGAGCCGATCGTCCACCGGCTCGAAAACAGTCTGACACATAGCGATTTGTCAAGCCACCTATTTTTTCTTGTGCAGCAGCTACGAACACAGATCGGACGCCGTCCCAGCTATGCCGGCGGCACGATTCTCAATTTGATGATCCTGCAAAAGATCGACCTAACTGGGGCAGACTTCTCCGGTATTTGCTTGTGGCAGGTCGATCTACAACATGCCAGCTTGACAAATGTAGATCTGAGCCAGGCGGACCTGACCAACACAACTTTTCGGCATACCTTTGGACGCTTAGAGATTTTGGTTGCCAGCCCCGACGGTCGCTGGCTGGCAGGAGGCGGGGAGGGCGGCGATCTGCGGCTCTATCCGCTCGACGAAACCCAACCGGTTGTGTACCTGCGTGGACACAAGAACACCGTCGGAGCACTATGTTACAGCCCCGACGGTACGGTATTGGTCAGCGCTGGGTACGATCACATGATCAATATGTGGGACGTGGAAACCGGCGAAATTCAGCGCACAATCACAGCACCTTCATCTGTTCTGTCACTTTCGTACAGTCCCGACGGAACAATGGTTTCTTCGGGCGAGTCCAACGGAGATATCCGGATCTGGCATGCGGAGTCCGGCGAACTATTGGCACATATTCATGGACATACGTCACCGGTGACAAAGACTGTCTTTCATCCAAAAGGCAAGTACCTGGCGAGTTGTGGCAAATACGACACCGTACGCGTTTGGCAGATTGACTCGTTGCTTAATGATAGTCGCAGTCGTTCCAACGCAAACCTCGCGCACAAAAGAAAACCGATGGCGTACCCCGTCTCGGATATCTTACCCGTGCAGGAGCTCCGCTCCCCCGATGACCAACCGTTGCTCGTGCTTGGCTTCAGCTACGATGGGCGCTATCTGGCCGCCGGCACCGCTGGCGGCACAGTCATGATTGGCGAAATACTCAGCGAAAAGCCGTGGCGTATCGCAGGCAGCCATAAAGACGTGCTACTGTCGCTGGCCTTCCATCCGCACCGAATGATTCTGGCCACTTCCGGCGATGACGCAACCATACGGCTGTGGGACGCAACCACCGGTGAATGCACTGGAATCCTGGAAGGCCACGATCAGGCCATCTGGTCGGTGGCGTTCTCGCCCGATGGCTCCACCTTAGCAAGTACAAGTGCAGACGGCACGATCCGGCGTTGGCAGTTCACTCCTTCCGGTGAGCTCATTCCACTCCGAACGCTTTTCGGCACTATCAAGGGCATAGAGACGATGGTATGGAGTCGGGACGGCCGTCACATTGCTACTGGCGATCTCAAGGGCGCAATCCGGCTATGGGAAGTTGACACGCCAGTTCCTCACTGCGTTCATGTCATCGATGGTCATGCCGCTGTCCAATCCCTTGGGTTCACCCCCGATAGCCGCTACCTGGTAAGCGCCGGAATAGATCGCCATAATGCAGTTTGCATTTGGGACGTCGAGAGTGGTCACCTGCGTGAAACGC
>JBJYXA010000632.1:0-2174 GCA_046259705.1 Caldilineaceae bacterium | reverse complement strand
AGCGTTTCCCGGAGCACTCGATTCCCCATCGAGTGCGCCAGAATGCTTACTGGCTTGAAGCACCGATCTGCAGCATCGTTCTGATCCATCTGCCAATTAAGGAAAAAAAGAAGAGCACGACTGAACGCAGTACGGCTGTCCATGGCCGCGTCGCGATCAGAGTAGTACTTGGAAATGACCGGCGCCTGCGCATCGGCAGGCCAGATCACGGGCACGATGCTGACAAAGTCTTGCTGCTTTTCTTCGTCCGCGATGGCCTGCATTTCCTCTACCGCGTCAAACGCCCCATTAGGTGGAGTGCTGAAGCCGTGGACGAAGAACAAGAGATGCTTGGCGGGTCCGTCTTTCAAACGTGTCATGAACTCCTGGCTCATGATCTCCGTGTGAACATCGTCAGCACCGCGTTCGCAGAAATAAACGCTTGCGCTTGGTGAATTCTCGTTCAGATCAAAAACCCATTTGCGGACGACACTGCTTGTCTGCACATCGCGTCGGGGCTCCGGCATGCGTCACAATACCGCAAGGACCGGCCGCATATGGGCACTGCACAGACGAACCGCATTACCCCGGGCGGGAAACGGCATGACTGGGCGTATACTGGTGCGGTGGGGTTTCCGGACTTGGGCGGCCAACGTTCGTTCTTTGCGGATAGCGGCAGTCTTCCTCGCTCCGCCCCTGCGCCTCAGAAAACCATAGTCCACCGAGCGGCGCCCGGCAAACGCAATGCCCGCTGTTGGCCGATTTTGTTGAAAAACTCGGCGATGCAGCCGAATCCGCCGGCTCGCGGTGCAGTGGCGGATGTTGCCCCATCATGGCCGTCGGCCCTCCTTTTCAATGGGGCCATGATACCGCGACGGGCTACTCCCGACCGTGGGCGTTCGTCAACAGAATCGGCCGATTCCGGTCCTTGACGCGTGCCTATTAATCTTTGCAAAAGTACTCGCCATTCAGCCGATGGCATCCAAGATATAGGCGATGTCGGGCGTTCGGAAGACACTCTTGATCAGTGAGGTTCAGTGAGGTTCGCTTCTGAATCGAACGCAGAATGGATACGAGATGGCGCTTCATATCCAGCTTGTTGAAGATCGATCGTTTGCCCAGCGGCCCTTTGGCGTGATTTCACACCTGCTCGTCGGGATTGAGCTCCGGGGAGTTGGCAGGCAGGAAGGTCAGGAGAATGTCGCCGTCCTGCGCCTCGATGAAGCGCTGGGTCTCCTTGCTGTGGTGATAGCGCGCGTTATCGACGACGACGAGAATGGGTTTGCCGGCGTCTTTGCGGAGCTGTTGCAAGAAAGCGATGAATGTCTTGGAAGTCATCCGCTCGGCGATGAAGCCAAAGCGCATATCCCCGCGCGCGGAGAGCGCACTGATGACATGCAAGCTGCAGCGAGAGCCGCTGTCCTCGACGACCGGGGTCTCGCCAATCTTGCCCCAGGTCAAGTCGCGATGGGCGTCACTGCGCACCGAGGCCTCGTCGACGAAGTAGATGTCGGCTCCCGTCTCCTGCGCTTGGGCCACCGCTTCAGGAAAGGGGTCGGCCAGATACTGCTCGACCTTGCGTGGATCCTGCTTGTAAGACTGGGAGATCGGGCGCTGCGGACGGAGTCCCAGATGGCCGAGCAAGCGGCTGACCGCGCTTACTGAGCTTGGCCCCCAGTTCGCGCTCCATCAGCGCGCAAGGTATCGAGCGTCCACAAACAGACTTCAAACTGAAAGTGTTGCGGGTTGCCCAGGGTCCAGGCGTTAGAAATCCATTTCATGTCCTCAGCGGACACTTTCCGCGGCCGCCCGCTTCGCTGCCCCTGCTTGAGTGCGTCCCAACCGCCAGAGCGAGACAGCGACAGCCAGTCGAAAATCGTGCGCTGCGGAATCTGATAGATTCGTGCCACGAGGTGAACGGGTTCCTGGCGAATAACAATCGCCTCGCCGACGTCTTTCCGCTTCCGTACCGGGACTTAAACAAGGCACCGACAAAAGCAAATTAAAGGCAGCGTCGGTGCAGCAAGGCAATCCGCGATGCTTCTAGCGAAAAACGATAAACCTAAAGAAGCCGAATAAACCGAAGGAATGACAAGCAAAATTTGAAATTATGGGAATTGGCGCTATGCCTCAAGTGGCGGAGTAACCGCCGTCGTTCCGGCAAGGAATGCCGGAACCGGGGACAGCGGGCGTGT
>JBJYXA010000631.1:0-2036 GCA_046259705.1 Caldilineaceae bacterium | reverse complement strand
GGTCGATCACGGCCTATTGCGGCGCAACATTCGATGGTCCGCTTCCGAGTGACGGGCGCTGGGCTGAGTAGCGGACGTTCAGAGCGGTCCCGGCTAGCGCCGCAACCAGCCCAGGATCGCGGTAGGAATATCGGTTACCCGATACCCCCCGCACAGATCCCAGCGAGCGCAATTCACGCACTGGGCTCCTACCTTGGGTGAGTGACGGCAAAGCGTTGTTCAGGCCATGGATGGCGGATTCTGGGTTTTGGAAGCCAGTCGTCGGCGATCTTTGTGATACACGCCCACGTCATAACATCCTTCTGGCCACGTCGCCGAAGCGTGCGACGCCAAAGGGCAGTGACGTAGTGGCGAAATGCACTCAGAGCCCGAGCATTCGTGGGCACCGCGTGGTACGCAAAGAAGCCTGTGACCACCTGCTTGAGCCATCTCCCCTGTTCGGGGATGGGTTCATGCATGCGCTTTCGCAATTGCACCTTGATCTCCCGAAGCTTCGCCCGCATGCGGTCCCGGCGGGTCTTCCTCTGAAGCTGGAAAGCACCCCGGCGGGACTTACCACAGATAAAGGTGAAGCCCAGGAAGGTGAATGTCTCCGGTTTTCCGAGTCCGCGCAGCCGGCGTTTCACCGCCGCATAGCGGCCAAACTCCAGCAGGCGGGTCTTCTCCGGATGAAGCACAAGCGAGAACTGCTCAAACCTCAAGCGCATCGCTTCCCAGAAGCGCCTCGCGTCGGCTTCGTGTTCGAAACCCGTAACAATATCATCTGCGAACCGCAGAATGATGACGTTACCTTTGGCTTCTCGCCGTCGCCACCGCTGAGCCCAGAGATCAAAGACGTAGTGCAGGTACACGTTGGCAAGCAACGGTGATATTACCGCTCCTTGAGGTGTACCTTCCTCACTGACGCTCCACTCTCCGTCTTCCAGGACACCCGCCTTGAGCCATTTGCGCACGAGGCGGATGATGCGCTCGTCACCGACCCGATGCTCCAGAAATCGAATCAGCCAGTCTTGGCTGACCGAATCGAAAAAGCTCCGGATGTCGGTGTCTAGAATCCAGTTCACCGGCGTGTTGCATATCCCTACCGCCAGGGCATCCAGCGCCTGATGTTGGTTACGCTTGGGCCGAAAGCCATACGAGAATCCGAGGAAGTCTTCCTCGTATATCGCATTCAGCACCGCGACCACCGCACGCTGGACTATTTTATCTTCCAGCGCAGCGATCCCCAACGGACGTCGTTTTCCGCCTGACTTCGGTATATAACGTCGTCTGACGGGCAGTGCCCGGTACGCTCCGCGTTGAACCCGTGCGTGTAAGTCCTGGAGATTTTCCTCCAGTTCCACCTCGTAGTCCCCCCACCTCAGATCGTCGACTCCGGGTGCAGCGTTGCGTGTCAGCGCATAGAACGCCTCCCGTAGCTGATCGACCGTGACGTGGTGCAAGAGCGCGGTGAACTTCTCCTTTTTCCGTTGCCTTGCGGCTTTCCGTACACGTTCCAACCCCTGTGACACGCCTCCCCGGTGCTGAGCCCGGCACGTGCGCGGTTGACCCGTGTTCCCCTTGGTCCCCGCCCTTTGCTCTACCCACTCCGCCGCCGGTTGTCCGGCCTTGTTCGCAGGCTTCTTCGCTCGTATGGCGGAGTCTGACTTCTCGAGTCCGTTCATCATCGGCTACGGCTCCTCGCCTTCCCGATGCGGGCCAGCTCGGTACGACAGCTGGTCAGACTCGAGATCTCCCGGTTCCCGTACAAGGAGCGTGCGTACATGCCAGGTTCTACGACCACGCCGGGTCGGCTGAGTACTCGCGGTTGCGCACTCAGACGTCTTGCCTTCCGCTACACAGACAGCGTCGGCACCCGAGACTAGTTTTCTGTCGCGGCTCAATGGCTGGCCTGCACGTACCCCTACCGACGCTTCGCCGACACCCTCACGAGTACCTGCGCACGGCTCGGGGCCGATGTGGTTCGCTATTCCTTCATCGCAGAGGACTTCCACCTCCTACTCCTTGCCGGTCTCCCGGCGCACCTGTGTGAAAAC
>JBJYXA010000630.1:0-2804 GCA_046259705.1 Caldilineaceae bacterium | reverse complement strand
CAGGTCACTCGACACTGATCGGAGCGTTGGTAGAGGCGGCCAAGGAAAAGGTAACTACCGAGTGAGAGCTCGAGATTAGATCTGACCGCATAAACGCCTCGGCCTGTTCACAGACCTCGGTATTGAGAAGAGCAAGCCCTTCGCCCCCGATGAGCGGATGAAAAAGATCCTCAGCGATGCTGCCAATATCGGAGCGGTTACCGCGCGGACCATCGGCTACAAGTTCGCGCGCTCTCAACGAGCACAACCGCCGATGCGGACGAGTCGATCAGGGCAAAGTTGGCGCGCCGCCACGAACGAGAGGCGTAGAGTGCATTGAGGTCTGCTCCGCGTGTTCTCGAAAAACAGCAGCTGGCCGCAGTGCTGGCATTCGAACAATTTCATGCTGCATTCCTAGGCCAAAGGGATCCTCTTGGCGTGGGTCAGCCAGAACAACATAAGGAGCCCCACCGCAGCGGACACGGTAGACCCCGCAAGAATTCCGAGCTTAGCAGAATTTAGTATTGCATGGTCGTAGGCCAAGCCTGCAATGAACAGAGACATGGTGAAGCCGATCCCGGTCAGCAGGCTGCCCGCTGCCAATAGAGGCCAGCTCAAGCGAAGCGCTCGGCTCGCAAGACCAACGCGGACTGCGAGCCAACTGAAGGTTAGGACACCGATCGGTTTGCCAAAGACTAGCCCTGCAAAGATCGCCATCGAGACAGGTTGGCCCAGATCTCCGCCGTGGATTGCGACACCGGCATTGGCTAGCGCGAAGATTGGCATGACCACGAACCCTGCCCATGGATGCAGCATCATTTCCAGGCGCTCAACAGGGGAAAGTGCCTCGGTCAGAGCAGTGCCGGCTCGGAGAAGATCTCGACGCTCGATGGTATCCCCGCTCCAGCAATCTCCGGTCGGATGGGAAAGCGCGCGACCAAGGACCGCGCGCAGTCGCTCGTCGCTTACCCATCCATGCGTTGGCGTCATCAAGCCCAGAATCACGCCCGTTATCGTTGCATGGATGCCCGAGCCGTCGAAGCATAGCCAGATGACACCTCCGAGCAGAAAATAGAAGGGCACGCTTCGGATTCCGAGGCGGGCGAATGCCGCGACTGCGGAGAGTCCGAGCACGGCCAAGGCAAGAGGCATCCAGTTGAGGGAGTCGCTATAACTTATGGCCACAACCGCAATTGCCCCCACGTCATCAAAAATCGCCAGAGACAGGAGAAACAGGCGCAGTGTCGGCGGTATGCGGGAGCCGAGAAGCGCGAGGCAACCAATCACGAAGGCGGTGTCGGTCGCCATCACGGTTCCCCAGCCATGCATACCAGGCTGGCCCCACATCAGCGGCACATAAAGAGATACAGGAATGAGCATGCCGCCGAGTGCGCCCGAGAAAGGGAGTGCCGCCGCGCGCAAATCTCGCAACTCACCCAGGACCAGCGCTCGCTTGAGCTCCAATGCAATCACAAAGAAGAAGAGCGTCATCAAACCGTCGTTGATCCAGTGGCGCAACGACCGGGTGATATCCCACGAGCCGACATCCAGACCGATTGGCGTTTCCCAAAATGCCAGAAACTGGGCGGACCATTGAGAGTTCGATAGGATCACCGCGGCGCATGTCGCGATGAGCAATGCGCAGCCTGCCGCGGCCTCAATCTTGACGAAGCGCGCGAAGGGCTCGGTGAACCGGTCCGCGAACTCGGGCGGAAGTCCAGAGTTGTCCTTTTGCATTGACTAGGCTGCCCTGTGTTTGGAGTGCCGTAGAATTTGTATGGCGCCATCGCTGCAGACTGGACACCAAACGAACTGAACCCAAATCAGTAAGTACCCGGGTCCAACTGTGCCAGATCAATTCGGGCATCTTGCGGCCATCGCATCCTGCATCGTCGCCATCTGGTCATTCGCCATTCGACGCAGGACGGCGCGGCAGGCACACTGTGTGGCGGATGCTGTGGAGCTTCTAGGGTGGGCCTTTGAGAGCAGCCCAACGAGATGTCTTCTAGTGAGAATTTAGTGGTGCGCTGGATATGGTTTAGACGACCGGGAGCGTGTCACTCTCCAATCATCCCGTTTGGCACAAAGCGTGTGGATCGCGACGAGCCCACTGGGGACTATCCGGAGGGCGAAAGGGGCGGATGAGCGACCTATTGGAGAGCTTATCGTTTTGCGCCCGCACTCGCGCATCGACGGTCACAGTCGCCTGGGCGACGCCCGGCCCGGCAGTCGTGGGGGGTGGCGATGTCTTAGTTCCGATTAGGTCAACAGATTTTGCGGGGGAGCAAGGGCAGATTCATACCGACATCCGCGGAAATATTTGCCGGCGCACCAAGGCTTCCCTCCGACTCACCTGCGGAACCCTCAGCGGCTTTTTTTGGCGATACTCTTCTGTGCCGGCCTGACAGGCGCTCCAGCTAGTGCGAACGGCGATCCCGACGACGGCACGGTCTTCTTATTATCCTGCTTCGGCTTCTTCTTTTCGCGATTGCTCTTGTGCTGGCCTTTGGCCATGGGGGGTTCCTTCAAGGTGGATCAGGACAGAACCGAGGCCGCCTCTTGGACAGCCTCGGGCAATATTTGCAACTAGGCGCCGGCGCCGAGCTTGCGGCCCTTCAACACGGCCTCTTCGTCACTTGGCGGCTTGATCGGCTCAACCACATTGGTCGTCACCTTCGTCGCAAGCGCGCGGACTTCTTCTGCCTGGGCTGCGAGTGTGCCGAACTGAAACGCGGCTACACCAAGCTCGTCTATCAGCCGATGCTCGAGTTCTTGTCCTACCTGCGTGATAATGGCTTCACCACCTATATCGTATCAGGTGGCGG
>JBJYXA010000629.1:0-7238 GCA_046259705.1 Caldilineaceae bacterium | reverse complement strand
TTGTATTCACGCTGATCAACACGTTGCTGCAGACGAACGTGCGCAACGAACTGCGCGGGCGCGTCCTAAGTCTTTACACGTTAACCTTTTTCGGGTTCGCACCGTTCGGCAACCTACTTCTGGGCAGCGCCGCCCAGGTTATCGGTATCAGCGAGGCGCTGCTCATCAGCTCATCCATTTGTCTTGTGCTTACGGTCACGATCCTAATTTGGACACCGTCTGTGCGCCGTCTGCATTGAACCAGATTCTTCTGCCGGTGACCCCTTTCTGCGGCGGCGGGCTCTTACCGGGTATTTGCGAGTCGTTATCGTCGCACTGTCCCATCCTAGCTCGCTCTGGGAGCAGCACTGCAATGGCTTGCATGTCCCTGCGATGCATCGAGCCAGCACAGTAACCGCGAAGGTGGGTGACCAGTATGACTGGTTCGCGGCCTGATCCGCCTGGCGACTGGATTTGACACGCGCTTGTTGGGCTGCTATGCCTAGTGTCAAGGAGAGCCGCCCGCAATGGGTAGTCGATCGTACAGTTGCGCAGGCGCGAACATACGCTGGTGCGGCGCTCCGTTTGGCATGATAGCCCGCAACTAACAAGGAATGAGACACATGAACAAGCGCGAAGCATTACTAAATCTAGTTCGTGGAGAAGCGTCACCGGATTACATCCCGGCGGCCTTTTTCATGCACTTCGACCCAGCCTACCACACGGGGCAGGCCGCAGTGGACAAGCACCTGGAGTATTTCCGCGCCACGGGAATGGACTTTGTCAAAATCCAGTTTGAGCAACGAATGCCTCCCGAACCCGCGATCAACGAAGCAAGCGATTGGGCGCATATCCCGCTCTATCCCGAGTCTTTCTTCGAGCCCACAGTTCGCGTCGTCGAAGGACTCGTCAAGGCCGCCAAGGACGAGGCGCTGGTCGTGTTGACGCTCTACTCGCCGTTTATGCTGGCCATGCAGGTGGCTCGCGGGGTCGACGTGGCCCAGCATCTACGCGACGACCCGGACTCGGTGGCCAAAGGCCTGGCCAACATGACCG
The DNA here is from genome assembly GCA_046259705.1 of Caldilineaceae bacterium. Taxonomy (GTDB): domain Bacteria; phylum Chloroflexota; class Anaerolineae; order Caldilineales; family Caldilineaceae; genus JASGTU01. The sequence continues at coordinate 6,203 of JBJYXA010000629.1, read as the reverse complement.
AAAATGAGTTGACGCTGGTACGCGCGTGTATGGGCGCGGGCGTCGACGGCTTCTACACGTCCACCCAGGGCGGTGAAACCTTCCGCTTTGGCGGAGAAAACTTCTTTGAGGAATACATCAAACCCACCGACCTGGCGGTGTGGAATGAAATAGAAGGCTGTACCTTCAACATCCTCCACGTCTGCGATTACGCAGGCGGATACGATGACTATTCGCCGTTCCTGGACTATCCGGGTCATGTCGTCAACTGCAGTCTGACAGTGGGTGATAAGCATCTCCTACCCACCGAAGCTGCGGAGCTATTTGGCCGGCCATTCATGGGTGGTCTGGAGCGCAAGGGTGTGATCGCGACGGGAAGCCAGGAGGAGATCCGCTCGGCAGTAGACGATGTCATCGCTCATGCGCCGGAGCGCTTCATACTCGCCGCGGACTGCACTATCCCCAGCGAGACGCCTTGGGCTAACCTGAAGACGGCGATAGACCGCGCGCACCAGCACCAGCTCTAGGAGAACGTGATCCGGACACCCCACGGCAAATGAAGGAGCGGGCCCTATGACCGAGAAGTCATAGACAGATGACAAGTCATGGATGCCTGGGCTGCGGGTGAGATCATCCGACCATCACTTGAGAGTGACGATGGCCGGACAGGCATAGCGAACTCTATTTTGTGCCCATCAACTCACTTCCGCCTTCACTGCGATTCTCACCGACGTGCCACCTGAGACAGGTGGCACGTCGGTGAGATAGCCGCCTATCATTGCTAATGAGGTGCAATGCAGTGCGAGATCAAGAAATATCGGCGTAATTCCACCACAAAGCTGTGGCGGCGACGCCCACAAGACCGGTCAAGAACACGATCCAATAGCTGGCGGCGGGAAGGGGACCTTCTCCCGTGGCATAGATGCCAGGTACACCCCATGGGAAGTAGTCGCCCCAACCAGCCAACGCAGCAACATTGGCCAGCATGATGGCCAGAATCGCTCCTCCGATAGGCAATAGGTAGCCTCGGCCCGCGCTGGCCAAAGCCGCAAATGGAAGCGTAACCACGATCACGAGGCAGGCGGTGATCAGCACCAGCATGCTGCCTTGCGCGATAGTGTCTGGCGTCCCGCCCGGCAGCTTGATGATCGCTCCCGTCACTATGCCGGCGCCAAGGATAACGGCAGCCAACACGAACGACCAGGCTGTCACCACAAGGAACTTGGCGAGCAAGATACTGGCGCGTGGGACTGGCACAGCCAACAGGTCGGTGACCGTACCGTCGACGAACTCACGTCCGAACACCCAGCTGATGACGAATGTGAAAAGCAATAGCCCGGCGGCGGCAACGATCATGCCAAACAGGCCCAAGTAAGCAAGCCAATCTGTGCCGGCGTACGACAGGAGATCCGCCTTGGCGCTCACCAGACCGAGCCGCCGCGAAATATCCGGATTTCTGGAAACAAAGATGAGAAACGCCATTCCCAGAGGCATGCAAAGCGATGCAAGTGCTGTCCAAAGCGGCATCCTTGAACGGATTGCCTTCCGCCATTCCACGTACAGCATCCCCGACAGATTATGCATTTGACTGCCCCTCATTCGCACCGATCAACCTGAGAAAATACTGCTCCAGCTCTTCCTCTTCCACTTTCAACTGAATCGGCGGGACGCCGGCCTTGACCAGGAGGCAGTTGACGTCCTCGGGCCGCTCAATGGAGGACCCGTCAGTAATCGCAATCGACCCATCGTCGAGTATCTCGGCCGATTCTCCTGCGCCTCTGAGAATACAGACTGCCGCTTCGGTGTCTCTCGTCTTTATGTTCAGGCGCCTTCTCCGGTGTCGTTCAAGCTCATCGACACTGAGTTCTTCGAGCAAATGCCCATGGTGGATGATGCCGACGCGCTGGGCCACGCGCGATACCTCTGCCAGGATGTGGCTCGACATGAAGACCGTTACACCCTCCTCGCGGGTCAGCTCCAACAATAGCTCACGGATCTCGACGATGCCGGCCGGGTCGAGACCGTTCGCCGGCTCGTCCAGAACCAGCAGACTGGGGTGATGGAGGAGTGCCTTGGCAAGGCCGAGCCGCTGTCGATTGCCCTGGGACAGATTGGCAGCTCTCCGATCAGCATATGCTGCCAGCCGCAACCGTTCGATGACCTCTTCGGTGGCTTGGCGCGCGGTGCCCGGGTGCAGGCGACGTGCGACCTCGATGTTTTCGTACACAGTCAGCTCAGGATAGCTGTGCGGAGACTCGACTAGGTATCCTACCGACCCCCATGGCGCCTGGCCTCCCATTCTCACGCGTGTACGCAAGACATTGGCGAATCCGGTGGTGGCCCGGATCATGCCCAGCAACATCCGGATCGTGGTCGTCTTACCGGCGCCGTTGAGGCCAAGGAACGCATATATCTCCCCTTCTCTGACTCGGAGAGAAAGGTTCTCGACCGCGATCACCTCGCCGTAGCGCTTGCCTAGATTCTCTGTTTCGATCGCTAGTTTCATGCGTGATTTCCTTGGTTCGCATCAAAGACGGCGAAGCAACCTTCTTGGAGTTGCAGCTCCACCTCACCCAGAAAATAGGCAGCCAGCAACTCCAGCAGCCTATCCACGCCGCTGTCGATTTCGGTCTGCCCGAAGTCCTCCGCATGCATGACTGCCAGAACGAGCGGGTACATCAACGCGACGGCCTCCTCAGGCTGAACAGAGATGGGAATGCCGGCATCTATGCAACGGACAAATAGATCTCGAAAAAACAGCTTGTCACTGTCAAGGTGCTCGCGGAGCTTGTCAGGCGGCACCCTTCGAAAGAGGAGGTCATAATCGCTGCCCGAAAAGAACTGCAAGATTGGGGTCGTTTTCAATAGGTCAAAAGCCGATTTGAAAACCGCATACAGCCGGGCCCGCGGCGATGGCCCCGGCCGGTCAAGCACCGCCAACATCTCCTGGCGAAACCGTTGCTCGGCCAGTTCTATGACGTCCATTAAGAGCGCTTCCTTAGATTCGTAGAATTGGTAGAATGCGCCGGTGGAAATGTTGACTGCGCGGGCGAGCCCTCCAATTGTGGTCTTTCTCAACCCGTAGGCGGAGAACTGCTTATACCCTTCACTGAGGAGTTGCTCCCGTATCAGCGTCTTTTCGTTTTCAGTAAAGCCCTTAGGCATGATCGTCACCGATATGAGTATATGAACATATCCTATTTATATTCATATATATCATAGTGTCATCAAGCATGTTTGTCAAGTCTTGAAGTTTCTTTCGCACGGCTCAGACTCTGGTACTATGGCAGGTGTGCCAAGACGCAAGCCGCGAGGAACGCAACCACTACCACAAGACGGAGTGGATCACCCGTAGTCATCGCTGTGAGTGACAGGGTGGGCGGCGTCGCATGACAAGGATGGCGAATATGGTCGGCGTCACGGCGGCGGACCCACCTCTTACTTTCTGCGCGGCTGGACCTACAAACGCACTGGATAGGGCAATAGTCCGCCGTATCGTTCCATACACTGGAGTCTGGCATGTACCATCACCCTGGCGAATATGTAACCGATTTCTGTATCACCCGGCACGATGACCTCTTCCATCTGTTTCACATCCGGGGCGAACGCTGGACGTGGCCGAGTGGTTACCAGGAAATCGACCTCGGTCATGCTATTTCGGAAGACTTGCGTCACTGGACCCCTATGAAGCCGGTAGTACCGGCGGGCCCGCGTGGTGAATGGGACGAGGTGGGCGTTTGGGCGCCCGATGTGATTGAGGCAGACGGCACGTTCCACCTCTACTACACAGGCTCGGATGCAAAACGCAACCAGCAGATAGGTCTCGCCACTTCCACCGACCTGTTCCACTGGACCAAATACCCGGACAATCCGATTGTCACTCCCGGAGAATGGTCGGACCGCCTGCGGGGTCAGGCAAGCGCCGGCCGTGACGGAATGGTCTTTCACGACGGCAGGCGCGCTTGCTACCTAATGTACTATACCGCGACCCTAGCCGACGGCAGGCCCTGCATCGCCCTGGCGCGATCCGCCGACCTCCTGACTTGGGAGGATATGGGGCCAACCTACATTGAGGAAGATCGAGCTTATAACCGTTGCGAATCAGCCTATCTAGTGGAGCGGGATGACGTCTACTACCTCTTCTACAGCGCCAAAGGTGGTCCGCAAAGTAAGGGTCATTCACCGGACGAGTACGCACACTTCGACATCGTCTACCTCATGTCAGACGACCCCACGGGAGGTTGGCGAAAACCGGAGAATCATGAGCTGCTCAAGGGCTGGGTCTGCGCCAGCGAGCATCCCACGTTCGACGGCACAACTTACATGTTCTACGTCATCCAGGAGGAGATAGAAGGCATCTGGGGTGCTTCCTTGTTGAGCGACCCCAAAGTGATTCAGTGGCAAGAGGACGCAACCGTCAAGATTGTGGAGTACTTGCCGGGCAACGTCGGGCGTCGCACCCTTTTTCGCGCGGGAGAAGACACGTACCACGGATGGTATTGTTCCGGCGACTGCACGGTGAGCGGTGAAGGCGATGTGGCAGTGGACAGTCCCGGCACACACAGCGTGATGGTCAACCCGCTCTGGGGTCGCGATGTGACCGCCGAGGTAGAAATTCAAGGCGACGCGGAAAGCGAGGCATCGCTATTGGTGCGGTCTAATCCGTCCGGAACCTCCGGCTACCGTGTTGCGCTGGATTTCTCTCGATCCCAGGTCTCCATCTGGCGCCGGCTCTATCAGCATGACGAAGCACTCATCGCCGAGCGAGACGCGGACATCCGCCCCGGTCAGCCACACAAGCTCAAGGTGACAATGCAGGGCAAGATCATGGAGGTGTACGTCGACGACGGTCTGCAGATCGTGCGCTCCAATCGCACGTTCGAAGACGGGTGTTTTGGTCTGGATGCCCGCGGCCGAGTTCGTTTTCGCCGTCTGTACGCTTACGAACCCCTAGGGCCCGAGCCGCTGGATAGCAGCAACTGGGAGAGGCGCTGTCTACCGCGCCATCTCTTCCCGGGCACATAGTCCATTTGGGACCGCGTGGCACGCCAGAGCCGGACAGGTGAGCAGTTCGATACGCATAAGCAAAGGGGGCATTCTACATGGCCAAGCTCATCTATTCCGTGATCATGTCGCTCGACGGGTTCATCGAGGACGAGAATGGTAATTTCGACTGGGCCGCACCGGACGAGGAGGTGCATACGTTTGTGAACGACCTAGTGCGGCCCGTAGGCACTTACCTCTACGGCCGCAGCATGTACGAGGTGATGATGGGATGGGAGTCCGATGTCACCCTGGCCAGCCAGACGCCGTTCATGCAGGACTTCGCCCAGATCTGGCAGGCCGCTGACAAGATCGTCTATTCGAGTAGCTTGCCGTCGGCGTCCACTGCCAAGACACAGATTGAGCGTGTATTCGAACCCGAGAAGGTCCGGCAGATGAAATCGGTCTCCGAACAGGACATGACCGTGGGCGGCCCTGTACTCGCCGCACAGGCGTTTGAGGCGGGCCTAATCGACGAATGTCAATTGATCGTCGCTCCCATACTTGTGGGCAACGGCAAACTGGCCCTACCGCGCAATCACCGGTTGAGCCTTCGACTACGCGAAGAGCGGCGATTCGACAACGGTATGGTGTTTCTTCGCTACGACACCATGCTCTGAGGCGACGGATGCCGGCTTCGATGAAGTTGCCGAATCGTGCTTTCGCTGTTGCGTTCGTCACTCCTTTTCGGCGGTCACGTACCAGAGATGAGGCACGTCGGGCATCGCAGGCGGGATGACAGGAAGGGACCAGCGGCCGAAATTCGCCTCCGGGGCACCGGGTACTGTTAAAGTGGCCGTCCAACCGCGGGCGGAGAGAAAACCGTCCGGATCATCCAGCGTCCCAATCCACGGAGCGCCTGACTTGGCCTGCATCTCCACCCAGGCCTTTGTATAGGGGGACGTCAGCGTTTCGCTGTTGATGATATCGAACCCGACGGCGCTGCCCTGCGCGGCGAAGCTCAGTACCCGATCGAGCAGCGCCGTCAGATCCTCCGTGTACAGATAGAAGAGAAAGCCTTCCAGGAGCCAGGCGGCGGGCTGTCGCGTGTCAAACCCAGCGTCGATGAGCGCCGCTTCCCAGGGCGTAGTGAGGTCCGCGGCGATAGCAATTCGCTCGCAATTGGCCTGTGCACCGGCATCAAGCAATATCCGGTCTTTGTATTCCATTACCTGCGGTTG
>JBJYXA010000628.1:0-24477 GCA_046259705.1 Caldilineaceae bacterium | reverse complement strand
CGAGAACGCGTTTCTACGGGCTGTAGCATGACGGGACAATCGCCGTCGACAAACTGACTACGCACCTCTTCAGCAGCCCGTAGGCCGAGTCGAGTCTTGCCAACCCCGCCAACGCCGACAAGCGTAATAAGGCGACACCGCGGATCGCCAAGAAGTCCGACTAAGTCGGCCAGTTCCGTACGGCGCCCGACAAAATCTCTAGATTGATCATATCTGCGGGGCTCATGCGACATAATGAAGTCCATAAACCATAACACCGAACCGCTTCGCCGGCCAACACGTGTGCAGTGCACCTCATAGGTATAACCTCATCGAGCTATCGCTGAATGTGCGGAAGCGATCAGCTCATGGAGTCTCCTTCGGACTCGCTAGACTGAGCCAGACCAAACGATGCCATTTTCTCTTTATTTCGTCACGAACTACATCAATGCGCCGCAACGGCAAATCTATTTTAGTTGTCTTCTTCGCAAGTGCAAGCGACGCCGGCAGGGCTCACCCAGGCAATCGTTGCGAATGCGGGTTCTGCTGTTCATCGAAATTCCAATCGTTGTCCGCAGCGGGGTGTTGCGCCTAATCAGTACGCACGTTCCTTTGGATCTGCTCAATAGTGATGACGTACTGCGCAAACACAGCTTGGGAAGCAGCCATGTGACATCATTAGGATGCGCCCATTGAAAATCACTTGTAACGACGAGTATAATGGGACTAGGAGGAACCCTCGATGCCTTCATTGCAGATCTCGGCACTGGGCACGCCGGAGGTTCGGCTAAAGAACGAGCCCATTGCCGTCAAGCCCAAGAAAGCACTGGCGCTGCTGATCTATCTGGCCGCGGCGGAGCGAGTACAAGCGCGCGATCACTTGGCGACCTTGCTCTGGCCTGACAGCGGTCAACGTCAGGCGCGCGCCGCGCTGCGACGGCGCCTTTCCGAGTTGACCGGCGCGATCGGTGAGGATTGGCTGTGCACGGACGGCGACTCGGTCAGCCTGGTGCATCACGCGGACCTCGAGATAGACTTTGTGCGCTTCGAACAGCACATCGCTCAGTGCAATACGCATGGCCACACACCGGACGAAGTCTGCCCCGAATGCCGCGCACCGCTAGAGGCTGCGGTTGCCCTATACCGGGATGACTTTCTCGCCGGTTTCACGCTCAGCGACTGTCCTGAGTACGACGATTGGCAGTTCTTCCGGGCCGAATCGCTGAGTGGGCAACTCGCGTCGGCGCTAGAACGCCTTACTGAAATGTACTGCAATCAAGGCGACGCTGCCGCTGCCATTCCCTTTGCCCGACGTTGGACAGCCCTGGACCCTTTACACGAACCCGCTCACCGTGCGCTTATGCGCGCCTACGATGCGGCTGGCCAGCGCTCCGCCGCGTTGCGCCAGTATGACCTCTGTGTGCGTACGCTGGACACAGAAATTGGCGTGCCGCCCGAAGCAGAGACCACAAATCTCTATGAGGTGATCCGCACACGACAAACACCGGCGCCGGCGCCAGTTTCGGCGTTGAAGTCCGTGCATGATGTGCCGCTGGGGTCTACCTTCGCACAAGCGGCTCCCCTGGATGAAGTTCGCATGGTGACGGTGCTCGCTTTGGATGTGGACACCGCCGACGAGGAGGAATGGGACCGCCGCCCGGATGACGCCGCCGAACGCATTGGCGCGCTATTGCAAGCCGCGCCCACCTTGCTAAACCGGTACGAGGCTACGATCACACATATACACGACAGCGGGCTGCGCGCGGTCTTCGGTCTGCCGGCACAGCATGAGGATGATGCTGAGCGCGCCCTGCATGCGGCACTTACGCTCCAGGAATCGGCGAGTGCTCAGAGCCTGGTTATGAGTGCCGGAGTCAGTACAGGCATGAGCTACGTTAGCGACGATCAACGTGAAGAGCGCGTGTCCATCAGCGGGCGTCCAGTCAGCTTGGCCGTGCGGCTCAAAGGACAAGCGCCGGTCGGCGGCATCCTGGCAGACTCACAGACATACCGCCAGACAGAACAGGCCTTTCGCTTTCAGCCACACGGTGCTTCGACTCCAGGTCAGGAGGAATCCTTCCGCGCCTATGAAGTGCTGCGCCCGCGCCGCCATACGGTCAAGTCCCGCGGTGTTGGCGACCTGCGCGCACCTTTGATCGGGCGGAATGAGGAACTCACTAAGCTTACGGGCGCTTGGAATAAGGCGCGCCATGGTGACGGTCAGCTTGTCACGCTAGTCGGCGAGGCGGGCCTAGGCAAGTCGCGACTGGTCGCCGAGCTCAAGGCGAGGGTGCTCGACGAAGCAGGTGAGGATGGCGCTGAGCCCTGTCTATGGACGGAGGGTCGGTGCCAGGAAATGATGCGGTCGGTGCCCTACTGGCCTTTTGTCGATATTCTGCAGACGAGCTTTGGGTGGACACATAGCACTTCAAAGGGGGAACGCGCGCGGCAGCTAACATCTACCCTAAATGAATTTGTACAGGAAGGGCAATTGACACAGGACCAAGTTGGGATCATGGGGCCGATCCTGGGCCAGTTGCTCTCGCTACAATTTGGCACAGAATGGGATGGCCGCCTGCAGAATGCCAGGCCCGAGCAAATTCGCCACCAGACATTTGAGACGCTTCGGGACTACGCGGTAGCCATTGCGCAGCGACAGCCGCTCGTGTTGGTGCTCGAGGATATGCATTGGGCGGATCTGCTGTCGATCGACCTGGCCATCCATTTCACGGAAGTACTACGGGACACGCCATTACTTCTGCTCTGCATCTATCGACCGGAGGCCGCGCTCGAACAGGACAAGCTGGGGCAAGTCGGCTTGCGCAAGTGCCCCGCCAACTATTCCGAAATTCGTCTACGCGAGTTGACGCCCGACGATAGCCGAGCCCTGGTAGAAGGGCTGCTGCACATTGAGGGGATCTCGGCAGAAACTAAGAAACAAATCCTCGATACGTGCCAAGGAAATCCTTTTTTCGTCGAGGAAGTGATCCATGATCTCATCGAGGCAGACGTCATCTACCGCGAGGGCGATGTGTGGCGGGCACGCAGCGCGATCGCGTCGACGCCGGTACCCACGCGCGTCCAGAGCGTCATTCTGTCACGATATGACCGGTTGCCGCCGGCGCAGAAGGAGACGATCCAGCTCGCCGCCACTATAGGCCGGCTCTTCTCAAAGCAGGTGCTGGCGGCAGCTATGCCTGAAAGAATGGACGTCGACAGTGCGCTGCAACGGCTGGAGGAACACGCCTTTGTGTACCCGGAGCGCACGGTACCCGAGTTAGTGTACTCCTTCCGCCATGCGCTGGCGCAGGGAGCTGTCTATCAGACGATCCCTGGACAACGCCGCGCCGCAATGCATGCGCAGATAGGCGCTGCGCTCGAGGCACTCTATGGTCAAGAAACCGATGAAGTCGTCGACCAGCTTGCATTCCACTTTGACCACAGCGATGCCAGCACCAAGGCTATCGGCTATCTGTTGCGCGCCGGCGACAGGGCAGCCCGCACATACATGACCGACGAGGCCGTCAGGCATTACCGCAGGGCCCTGGAACGCGTCGACGAAGTTGCAGACAACGCGCTGGCCCCGCTGTGGCGCTTCCACGGACTATCCGAGCTGGGCAAGACACTCATGCGTACCAGCCGCTACGAAGAGGCCGAGGTGTATCTTCGCCGGGCCATCTCCTGGGGCAAGACAAACAGCCTGCCCGTGAAGGACGTCGTGCGCCTGCACTGGTGGTTGGGCGACCTGCTGATGAACTGGAACCCTCGGTACGAGGAGATGCTCCAGACTGGCCTGTCCGGACTTGATATGCTGAAAAAAGCAGACCGGAAGTCGGCCGAGGCCGCGATGATGTATAGCATCATCGCATTTGGATACTACTTCCGACAAGACGAGGAACGGTTTCAAGCGACCACCGCCCATCTCGCCAGTTTCCTGCCTGACTTGCCCTATACAGAGGAATTCAGAGTCTGCTACGCTTGTATCCTGGATTCGTGCTTTCATCGCAAAGAGCGTAACGAGTTCGTGCGCTGGCTGGATGTGGCCCAAGAACAGGCGAGGCGCAACCATGCCGATTGGGCTTTGTCCGAGCACACGTGGGCACGAGCCTATGCCCTGTGGAACATGGGCGGCGAACCGCGCGAGGTCCTCGACACTATGCGCCGGTCGGGGGATTTGTTTCAGTTGGTAGGCGACGCCAAACGCGCAAATTGGGCTGAGGTGGCCCTTGGTGAAATGATGGGGGATTACGGGCTATCGCAAGCGGCCGAGGTACAACTGCGCAAGGCGTTGCGTTCAGCCTATCGATTGAACAAGGAACACATTTCTGACATACGGTTGAAGCTGGCGTCGGCATGCATGGCGCAGCGCAAGTGGTCGGAAGTAAGGAAGCTACTGCACGAGCCGGCGCCCAACATGCCGGCTCGGCCGCAGAACCCGGCAGAGGTGATGGTTCTGCAAGGTTTCGAGGCGCTGGCCCACCATGATCGGTCCCTGGCAGCCGAACAGTTTCGCACGGCCCTTCACAGCATGGGCAATCCCGACGTCCAGATTCACCATTGGCGAAAATGGTGGCTGCTGATCAACTCTTACTTCGCCAACGCCCTGTACGGGCTCGAATGTGCGCTGGACAATGCCCTTGCATTCCGTGACTTCTGCCGTGACTTCCGCACGCAACATCCCGAAGCGGAGCAGGCGGTGTTCCAATTTTGGGCTCTAGAGCCCGCAACCGCCGCCGTTTTGACCGGCGCAGTAACAGAAGTCGAGCGATTTGACGGACGACTTGCTGAGACGTGGCACTGGTGCGATCCGGACGGAGGCTGTGACTTCGCTTTGGACCACGGGCTCACTATCATGTCGCCGGTTGCGCGCGACTTGCTGTTTCCGCTGATCAACGCGCCGCGCATGATGCGGCCCGTATGTGGTGACTTCGCCGCCCAAGTCAGATGCGAACCTGCGTGCACTGACCGTCCTGGTATCGGCGGCATTCTGCTGTGGCAGAACAGCTTCAACTACCTGCGCCTGTGTATCGGCGTGCGCGCCCAGGACGAGATGTCGCTCGAAGGCTGTATCGACAGCAGGGAAGTCGTCATCGGCCGCGGGCGGCTTATTGACCAGCCGGTCGACCTATGCATGGAACGGCTCGGCGATACGGTCCGCGCGCTGTGTAGCGCAGACGGTCAGGCCTGGTTGCTCGTAGGTGAAGCCACGTTACGCTCTGTCGACGAAGAACAGATCGGCCTGCACGCCATCGGCTTCCCTGACCGGACCATCTACCACCAGCCTTTCCCCGATGGCAGCGCCATTCGCTTTTCGGATTTTCGCTTCTCCAACTGAGCGGGCGAAGGTTAGCGCACTTGATGTGAATGCTCTGAAGAAACGGAGTCCCTGAGCTGTGGCACAGCTCAGGGACTCCGACATTCTACGCTTGCGCGGCAAATAGACACCACTGTGGAATTGCCGGCTAACTGATAGGTACGTCGACCGGCTCGGGTGCGCTCTTCTCCGGCACCTCTACGTCGATAGTAGGGCCGCTGTCTGTCGCCACCGTCCATACGCCTGCAGCCGCGGGCAACACGAACTTACCTGTCGACGACGTGAGCCCCGACGTGCGTGCGCCATCTTGGCGCACACCGCTCACGCGTATGTTCTGCCCCATGGGCTCGCCGTCCGCGTCCACCACCGTACCGGCGATGAAGCTCGTGGCATCCTCATACGCAAGCGTAATCGGTTCTTCCGGAGGCAGCGTCACCTCGGCTTCCGGCACCGCGGCGAAGTATCCGAAGAGCTGGCAACGATCGTTAACGATGCGACTTTCGCAACCAACGCCTGAGATCTGCACAATCCAGGCAGCAACCGGTCCCGGTGTCGTGTATAGAGTAAATGAACCATCGGCAGCCGTGGTGGCTTCGATACGCGGCCCGACCAGCCCGCCGGTCAATGCGGCGGACACTACAATATCACCAATGCCTTCGCCTTGCGCATCTACCACTTTTCCCGTAATCGCGCTGCTTACGGTGCTGACGACTGTAGGCAAGCTTTCGAGGGCGCCGCTCACCTGGAGAAAATCGCCTGACATCCAGCCTACTTTTCCGTCTGGAGTCAGTACTTCTAACCAACCGCCGTCGGGCGCGCGACTGATCACTGCGGTGACGGTGCCATCTTCGTAAGCGCCAAGGGAGGCATCGCTCAGGCTCGGTCCTTCACGTAACACCACCGCGCCCCCGGTCACTGTGGCCGGAACCGTTGCACGAACGGTGGCTGCGCCGTCGAGCATAATCGGGAGATCCGTAGGCGGGTTCTGTACGACAAAGCCCACGACCCATGAACCATCGTCGAGTTCATACCAAGTGGCGTCCGAATTGCGTCCCGTAAGAGTGACCACTGTGTCTGCGGAGATCTGTCCGATGACGTTGGCGCCGGTACTTGGACCGTCCCGGAGGTTCGCTGCGGCGGTTACCACGGCGGGTTCGACTACCTGCGGTACCGTCACGGAAACCGTATCGGTCGCAGCTCGAGTCTCCGTGGAGGCCGTAGAGGCTGCCACTTGTGTGATCGGGCGCGTGGAAGTCAGTGTCATGGACACACCTAGCGGCGGCATGGGTACTTCCACCGGTTCAAACACCAGCGCCGAGACCATTGGCGTAAAGACAGCGGGCGCCAGAACTGTAATCGTCAACAACTGCTGCCCTGCCAATTGCCCCATTGCATCAAGGATCGCCGCAGATGGAGCCAATTCGGTGAGTGAAATGAACGTTGCATCGTCGATCCGAAGCGGCAATGTGATCACCTCACCATCTGCCGTCTCGATGGTCACGTCCAGGTTGAGTGCGCCAGGCAGTTCCGCCTCTTGCGCTAGGACGGAAGAGTACCCGCCCCAAGCGAACGTCATGGCCAGCATCACGACCAGAGTTACGGCAAATACAAGACTGTATAGCGTAGCTTTCATGGGAGTTCCCCTCCTGTAGTCGGCCTTGTTGAGGTACTCCGAAATATACTCTATGCCAGAAAATTTGCCAATCTCGAGTTTTCAGCCACTGATATATGAATAGAAGGGACACGGTGCAGGAAATCTCCCTTCCAACCACTAGACTGAATTTGGGCCGTCCGGCCTTCTGTCGCACATCGGGTTTCGCGGCGTACATTCGAGTATGCCATAATCATGGCCACGGTTAGCGCCGGTCGGCGCCGATTCTCCGAACCTGCCTTGTGAAAATCAACCGTTTTATCGTCGAAAGGAACGCCGAGTGTCCAGTACACCTGAAGATAACGAGCGTCTTGGTGCCATAGAAGACGCTGTCAATACCCACTCCAGCCCGTCCGATCTGAAGATCACCGACATGCGGCTGGCCGTGGTTTGCAGCAATTATGACTATCCGATTTTGCGAATCGACACCAATCAGGGCGTGTCCGGCATTGGCGAGGTGCGCGACGCCGGACATGTGGAAAACGCTCTCCAGTTCAAAAGCATGTTGCTTGGCCAGAATCCCTGTAATGTCGACATGATCTTTCGCCAAATCAAGCAGTTCGGCAATTGGGGTCGCGAGGGCGGCGGCGTTTCCGGTATCGAGATCGCTCTGTGGGACCTGGTAGGCAAGGTCTATGGTGTGCCCTGCTACCAGTTTTTGGGCGGAAAGTATCGTGATAAGGTGCGCCTTTACGCCGATACCCCGGCTCCGGCCGAGGCGACGCCCGCCGGATATGTAGAGCGCGTCATGGGACGCAAGACGCTGGGACTGACGTTTATCAAGTTCGATATTCTGCCGGTGCTGTTCGAAGAGACGCCAGGAGGCACTATCGGACAGACTACGAAGTACGAATACATCAAGAATCAGCGCGCCACTGCACCGGGGACGGGCTTCGGACAGCGCTTCACAGACAAGGGATTAGCGCGCGCTGCGGAGGTAGTCGCCGCTATCCGCGAGGCCGTGGGCTGGGACATCTCCTTATGTACGGATCATTACGGCCACGGCATGATGACGGCCAAGGAGGTCATCCGGCTGGCAAACATGCTGGAGCCTTATGGCCTGGCGTGGATGGAGGATCCCATGCCCTGGTGGGATATCGACGGCCACAAGCGCGTCACGGATGCTGTCGGCGTGCCCATTGCCGCCGGCGAGGAAATCTACCTGTGGGACGGCTTTCGAGAATGGATCGAAAAACGCGCCATCGACATCGTGCAACCGGATCTGTTGACGTCCGGCGGAATGTTGGAAACGAAGAAGATCGCCGATTACGCCGAACGGTACGGTATGCCCACGGCCTTGCACTTCGCAGGCTCACCCATCGCGCTCATGGCCAACGTCCATACGGCTGCGGCCATCTCCAGTTTTGTCGCGCTGGAACATCATGGACTGGACCTGCCATTCTGGCCCGATCTCGTGACCGGCCTCCCAGAGAACTACATGGAGGGAGGCTATGTGACAGTGCCGGATGCACCGGGACTGGGCGTGGACCTGGACTACGAGGGCATCGAGGCAAACCTCCGCTTCCCCGGCCTTTTTGAGTCGACGGAGAAATGGAACACGCCAAAGTTGGGTTTCTGGCAGCCGGACAAGCGCTGGGACAAGTAGCAAACATTTGTGATTCGAACGCCACGGATATGCACTATCGAGGCACAGTGAAAAGGAATGTTCTATGGCCAAATTTGATCACCTGAAGGGCGTGTTCGGCCTGCTGCCAACGCCGTACGACGAGGATTTCGAAATTCTAACCTCTGACCTGCGCGCGGAGGCGGACTTCTGCTGTCGAAGCGGACAGCACGGCATCGTTTGGCCCGTGATGGTTGGCGAATTTCAATATGTCGGCGAAGAGGAACGAATCCGCAACTGGGACGCCGTCATGGATGAGGTGAACGGACGGCTGCCCGTTGTTTTTGGCTGTTCCGGAATCTCCGTCCCGCAGGTCATGCTCTACGCGCGGGCGGCGCAGAAGGCGAACGCCGACGCCGTCATCGCCATGGCCCCCGCCGGCGCAAACCAGGCTATCGCGATGGACATGTACCGGCGTCTGGCTGATAACTTTGATGGTCCTATCATCGTGCAGAATGCGGGAATGTACGCGCCGCTGAATGGCGAGCAGATAGCGCAACTCATCGACGAGGTACCGCAGATCGAGTACGTCAAGGAGGAGCGCCCGCCCGGCCCCAAGCACATTTCCGAGGTGTACGCGCTGGTGGGAGACAAGGTGAAAACGATCTTCGGCGGATCGGCCGGCCGCTTTCTGCCCGACGAACTGAATCGGGGCGCGGACGGCAATATGCCGGCCTGCGAAATCGCAGACCTGCTCGCCAAGGTTCATGAATTGTGGTGGGCTGGCGACCAGTCAGGCGCACGTGCGCTGCACAGGCGCATTCTTCCGTTGATCAACCTGGAAACACACCCCTTCATGCGCTATATCCTTAAGCGTCGTGGCGTGATCAAGTCGCAAGTGGAACGCGCGCCGAATCGCTCATATGCGTTGGACGCTCATGACAAGGCGGAGATCTCCATACTCATCGAGGAGATTGCCGATCTGGTGGATAGCTACCCTTTCGGGCCGGAATAGACTGGGATACAGACGGTACGGTTGAAGATCCTGCGAAGAGCGGAACCCTGGCAGGGTCTGCGGCATCTAGCCGTCGACCGTCAATCTGCTGAACCGGTTATACGCTTCATCCCAACCGTCACGCCGGCCCGGCTCGAAGATCTCTTGCTCGATGGATGCTGCAATGGCTTCGCGGCCCTCGGCCACGTTGGAAAGATGCCCGGTGGCAATAGCCTGCACCATGACGTTACCGAGCGCGGTCGCCTCTACAGGGCCTGTGACGACCGGCCGGCCGCATGCGTCCGCTGCGAGCTGGCTGAGCATGCGGTTCTGGCTGCCGCCGCCCACGATGCGCATGGTCTCCAACTTCTCGCCGGTCAACTCTTCCAGCGCCCCCAGCACCCAACGGTAGCGCAGCGCCAAGCCCTCCAGGCTGCAACGTACGATCTCGCCGACGGTCTCCGGTACGAGCTGGCCGGTATTTCGACAATACGACTGGATGGCTTCCACCATATTGACCGGATTGAGAAACTCCACAGCATCCGGGTTGGCCAAGGCGCGGAACGGTGCAGCATTCTGCGCGTGGTTGGTGAGGTCGTCCCACGAATAGTCTGCTCCCTCGCGCTGCCATTGACGACGGCTTTCCTGGAGCAACCACAGGCCACCGATATTCTTGAGCAGCCGAATCGTACCGTCAACACCGCCCTCGTTGGTGAAATTCAGCTCTCTCGCTCGCTCTGTGATGATTGGCTCGCGGATCTCGGCTCCCATGAGGCTCCACGTGCCGCTAGAGATGTAAAGACTCTTGGTATCCAGATCGGGCACCGCCGCAACCGCGCTGGCCGTGTCATGGCTGCCGGGCGCAATCACGGGCACGTCTCCGCGTAGACCGGTCGCCACCATAACCCCTGGCAATACGTTGCCAAGCACTGTACCCGGTGGCACGACCTCGGGCAGCAATCCTGTCGGCAGACCCAGTTTCGCCATGAGTCCTGTCGCCCAGCGACGATCGCGAGCATCGATCATTTGGCTGGTAGAGGCGATCGTGTATTCCGCACACTGCCGGCCCGTCAGCCAATAATGAAAAATGTCCGGCATCATCAACAGTCTGTCCGCAAAATCGAGCAGCGGATCATCGAAATAACGGAGGCTGTAGACCTGGAAGAGTGTATTGAACTGTATAAACTGAATTCCTGTGATATCGAAGACGGTCTCTTTCGGCACGATGTGGAACAGAGCCTCAGGCATGCCTAGGAACCGTTCGTCGCGGTAGTGCGTGGGATTGGCCAGCAGCCGCCCCGCGCTGTCGAACAGACCGAAATCGACGCCCCAGGTATCCACGCCAATTCCTGCGAGCGGCTCGCCAACCTGTGCAGCGTAGTGCGCGATCCCAGACTGAATCTCGGCCCACAAGCGCAGCACGTCCCAATAGAGACGGCCATGGATTTGGGTAGGTCCGTTGGCGAAACGATGAAGGACCTGAAGGTCGAACCGTTCACCGTCCCAACGCGCCAATAATACGCGCCCGTTCGACGCGCCAAGATCGACGGCAAGGAAGTTAGTGGTGGCAGCCATGAATAGTCATTCCCTTTTCGGATTGGCTTTCTGATTACAGATCCACTCTTCGCCCCGTGCGCGCAGACTCATATACCGCCATGGCAATGGCCACGGACATCACACCTGAATCGACACCGGAGTCTGGTTCATTCCCGCTGCGTACACACTTTATGAAGTGGCTGAACGCGTCGGTATATCTTGTGTTGCCCAGTCCCTCCGGCGGCAGATATTCACGTTGGACGCTGTTGGCGGAACGGGTAGTCCACTCCAATTCGGTCCACACGTGATCGTGGCCATATAATATCGCCTGTCCGCCGGCTGTGACGATCTCCATACGCGGAAAGCTATGTTGCGCGCGTGCGCCCACTCCGCCAATGGTCAACGCGGCGCTCCCGCCCTGGGCGAATTGCATCGTGACTGACGCACAGTTCTCGGAGGGCGCATCCAGATGTGTGGACGCTGCAGCCATGATCGACACCGGTTTTCCCAGCAGAGAACAGACGCCATCGAACAGGTGACACGAATTCTCATTGAAGTAGCCGCCCCCATTGTCGGGGTCCCAGAGCCAATTGTCCGCATCTGGTTGCCAACTGAAGATGTAGCTGCCATTGAGCAGCCATCCGGGCCCAAGTGAGCCCGACATCAGCTCGCGCAAGCGCACAATGGCGGGATGGTAGCGGAAGCTGAAAGCCGTCATCACAGGCGCTCTTGATGTCCTGCTTAGGGCGGCCAACTCGTTGGCGTGCGCCACGTTTGTAGCCCACGGCTTCTCCACGAACATAGCCAAACCATGGTCGATAGCGCAACGGATCAACTCTTCCCTCGTACTGGGCGGCGTACAGATCACCACAGCATCCAGCTCTTCGCGCCCCATCATCTCCACACCGTCGAGATATGATCGCGCCGCATAGTGATCTGCATACGCGGCGAGCCCCATCGGCAGATCAAAACTGCGATCCGCCAGCGCGACGATCTGCGCTTCCTCCATATTGGCCAGCGTACGTACAAGTTGCCGTCCAAAGCGCAGGCCTACTACGCCCATACGGATTCTGTCCATGTGTGACGCCCTATGCTCTAGATAGCTAGTGTTGTGGTCATTTCGTATCGGGTGCCCGTCCGCGATGATTCCACGGCGGCAGCCATCATCTCGGTGATGTGCAGGCCCCAGTCGACGTTGATGAGCGGTTCCGTATCCTGCAGAATACACTGGATGAGGTGGCGCGACGACTCGTGATAGTAGTTGAACGCGCCTGGCGTCGGTTGTGGCCATTTCGCCTTCGTGACATCACCGCGTTGTGGAATGTGGTACCATCCGTCGTCTTCGACATTAGGCAACAAGTCCCGTCGCGTCGAGATGATCGATGCCGTGTAGCCTGTGCCGAAGATCAGGTTGCCGTCAGTGCCAAAGACCTGCATACTGCCCGAGCCACTCCCAGGCAACACCGGGTGGAAGATGCGCCCCACGTGCAGTGCGCCAATTCCGCCGGCGGCCATCTCATAGAGCGAGAAAACATTGTCCGGCCCTTCCATGCGCACTGCCTGTGTACGAGGAAGATCGAGTACCACATCCCAGTAGTTGGCGCGGTCCGGGTCGGTGACCTTCGAGACGAATTCGTCGTATCGCTTATCTGGCACAATAGCATGGTCGGCTACGGAGATATGGCTGCTCGCCATCACACTTTTGCATGGACCGAGCACGGAGACAATCTGTGTGGGCGCGTACGGAAAGTCGAACAGAAAACCGCCGCTATCCTTATCGTAGAAGGCAGCTTGGCCGTAGGGGTTGCTGCCCAGCGAGGGGTGATACTGTGTCGGTCCGGTCGGCGTCAGCGAGAACCACATTACGTCACCCAGCACGCCCTGTTTCACCAACGAACCGATATGCGCCATATCGGGATCCAGTGGCGAATTGGCACTCGGTTCGATAACAGCCTTGACGCCGGCGTTGCGCACCGCGGCGGCGATTGCGCGCGCATCGTCCATGTTCGTCGCCATGGGCTTCTGCAACAGGACGTGTTTGCCTGCCTCCACCGCAGCCAGTGTGAACGGAACATGCGTGCCGGGCGCGGTGAGGATCCACACGGCGTCAATGTCGGCCCGATCGAGCATTTCGTAATAATCGAGATACTGCTCCCTGGCGCCGAAGAGACGCACGCAGGCTTGCGTGCGTGCCTCTCGCAGATCACAGACGGCGACTAGGTCTGCGTTGGGATCGTGCATCAAATAAGGCAGATAGTAGGCCGTGGCCACCACGCCACAACCGACGACGCCAATCTTAACCTTGCGACTCCTCGCCTGACTCATGCGATTCAATCCTTCTGGAGCATGCGTCCGCTGCTAATACGTTACGTATTGCTGCCCACAAGCTGTTGACGGCGGTAGTGCTCGTCCATCCGGCTGTCGATTCGGGTAACGTTCGTTTCGGAAAGCGGATTCGGTCCACCGACGGCATACGCGCCGAGCAAAGTCTTGGCCCACTTATCCGCCATCAGGTTGATGTTGCGCGCCTCAACCGCTGACTGGCCCAGGCCGACCAATCCGTGATTGACCATAAGCAGCAGCTTGGGTGAGAAACCGTAGGTGTCTTGGAACCGATGGAGCTCTGTACGAACTGCCTGCGCGAGGGGGAGTCCCGGATCGACGTAAGGCACTACCGCTACCTTGGGTCCACAGACGACAATGCCGTCGGGAAAGAGATGTTGGTGGAACGGCTCAGCGCCATGCTTGCTACACAGGATGGCATTGACAGAGACGGCATGCGTATGCGCTACCCACTTCGCGCCACCCTCGGCGATACATAGGGCATGCAGGAACGTCTCCACGGAAGGACGACGGTGATGCGGATCGACGAGGACGTCCATCAGCGCCTTGCCAACGGCCGTGTCGTCCATGCTCTCGTTGTCGAGCAGGTCCATCACCGCGTCGATGCGGACACGGCTAAATCCACCGGCATCGATTGTGGCCATCTCGCTGCCGGACGCCTTGACCCAAAATGTGCCATCCTCGCAGGATGCGCCCGTGTTTCCTTCGCCTAGGATGACCAGCTGGCGCTCCTCGCGTCCGAGTTCATGGGAAAGCCATATGAGTTGTTCAAGAACAGGATCGTTTTGCATAGAATCTCGAAACATCCTTCCGGTTGTGGAACTAATACGCTGAGATTTCGAGCCGGCTGGCGGCTTACTATTTGTCAGAGGTTAGGCAGACCGAAGAGATTGTAGAATCTCGGTCAGGAGAACAGTGCCTCTACATCGTAAAAGCCTGTGGCGCGCCAGCGAGCCAGAGTGGCTTGTCCTTCCTCGAGAAGGGCGAGCATTTCGGCTTCTTCGGCTTTGTCCGGGTTGCTTGGCTGCCAAAGGATGGGCAATACCAGTGCGCAATCGCCGCTCTCGTCCAGTTCGCTCAGCGCTGCCGCAGCGCCGAAGGCGTAGCGACGGGGGGCAATGCCCTCTTCGCGGCATAACCGCATGGTTCCGATCAGTCGATCGTCCCAAGCTAACTTGCGCGCCGGGTCGCGCCCGACGCGTTCGACAGTATCTTGCAGATATGGATTCACCATGCGAGCCAACAGATCATCGGCAAAGGCGGCGAAGCCAGTTGGCGTAAAGAACTCGTCTACCCCGGCGAAGCGCGCCATCAGCGCCGCACCGGATTCCTCGACGAGTGCATGCCTCAACATCTCCATCATGCCGGGCAGTGCGCGCAATTCGGACACTCGGTCGACGCCACAGACCATGCCACTGTACGCGGCGAGCGCATGTACCGCGTTGTGGCCATACAGCTTAGCCACTTCGAACGGTTCAAGGTCTTCTTTTTCCTGAAATGCGGAAATCCCGCGTACAAACGGCTCGTCAAAATTGAATCGAATACATGAAATTAGGATTTCATTGAATGCCTCGACCAAGTATGCCCTGTTGCTGCTTGGCACGACCGGCACAAGACCCGCTGTATTTTCGTGTACGCCGCTCATCTTGGCGATGACCGTGTCGACAAAACGTACTTGATCGGCTACCGCTCCCCGCTCGGCAGCGGGCACGGCGGCTATGACCTCTTCTGCAAGGACAGTTGCCGCGCGGTTGTGGTTCTCCGCCGTATACACTACACAACGAGGACCGCCCTGAACCGCCTTTCGCCGCAACCCCTCGGCCAAAATACGATGTACGCTGCCCAGAGCAGGTGACGCATAAAAATCCACGCTGGGTACCGCCGTTGCCAGCTCCTCAGATTCAGCCACGGCAGCGATCAGGCGGTTCCGGTCCTCGGCTTCGTTGGGATTTTCGATTTGTACGGGTCCCACGCGCGCAGCTTCGACGCGATCCGAATGCGCTACGTTCACGGTATAGAAGCCACCGGCCTCACGCACATCGTGTACGACCTCGGGCATCACTTCGGCGACAACAAGGCGATCGAACGCTCCGGATTGTTGCGCTTCGTAAAGGAACAAGCCGGCCTGGATGGCGCCGAAACCGAAACCGACAAACGTTCGTGCGTTTGCACCCGTCATGGCTCAGCGCATCTCCTGGCCGCCGGTGACGTTGATCGCCTGACCGGTCATGTAGCCTGCTTGATCTGAGGCTAGAAAGACCACCGCGTTGCACACATCGTCGTAGGTGCAGCCGCGCTTCATGGGCACCTGGTCCACATATCGCTGGCGCACCTCTTCCTCGCTGATTCCAAGGCGGGCCGCGTACTGTGCGTACAGCGAGTCCGACCACAACGGCGAATCCAGCAGGTTGCCCGGACAGACCGCGTTAACGCGCACGCCATGCTCTGCCAACTCCAGTGCAAGGCTCTGTGTGAGTCCGATTCCACCGAACTTGCTGGCAGCGTAGGCGGAGTTCTTCAGGCTTCCCTTCTTTCCGGATTTGGAGTTGATCTGCACGATGACGCCGCTGCGCTGTGACTTCATCAGCGGTACGACGTGCTTAGCGCACAAGAAATAACCGACCAAGTTCACATCGATGACCTTGCGCCAGCGAGCGGCGTCAAACTCGTCCACAGGCCCGGACATCACGATGCCCGCGTTCGCAACTAGGATGTCTAGCCGTCCGAATACGTCCACGACGTGCGATACCATATGTGCGACTTGCGCCTCGTCAGTGACGTCCACCCCAACCGCGGAGGTTCGTCTTCCCGTTGCACCGTGGATGGACTGCGCGGTCTCCTGCGCGCCTGTCTCATTAAGGTCGGCAACGACTATGTGTGCGCCTTCCTGGGCCAGACGCAGCGAGATCGCGGCGCCCAAACCCTGCGCGCCGCCCGTCACCAGTGCGATCCGGTCCAAGAGTGGTTTATCGTCCATAATTTGGGGTTCCTACAAAGTCGCGTGCTACCTTGCCAAGCAGGCGTCCACACGCGTGCTCCCTGGGAGTTCGGCCCTACACAGCAAGGACGTAACCTGCAACCCGCAGACAGAATCCCAGGGTGCTTAGTGCGGTCTGGTAGCACGATGACGCATATTTAGCACTACAGCATCTGGCAGAGGAATTCTTCCTCCGCCTCGATTGTCCACTCTCCGTTCTCGTCCAGCTTGGCGAACACCGTGGGCAACACATTCTCGAGTTCTTCCAAGGTCGTGAGTCCAAGCGGTTTGTTTAGGTTCGGCCAAACTACAACCTTGCCCGGAAAACGACCGGCGGCCACAGCGCGCAGGCCGTCGGGCACACCCTCCAGCCCTGCCACCGCAGTAACTGAGCGATTGGTGACAAGCGCATGGCTCTCCGTAAGGTTGAGCATGTACGCCAGGTCCTCGATAGAGGAGCCGCTCGTACCCGTGAATCTGATACCCCGCTGCACAATGTCGTTCATGTCAAAGCTCGCCATGGTGCCGCGTGGCAGGCCGGCAAACACATTCATCACGCCGTTGTCTGCCATCATGTCCATCGCCATTTCTATTGCGGGCACGCTGGGAGCCATAACAGCGATATCATCAAAGCCGTCGCCGCCGGTCTCCAATCGTAACTGGTCCATCAGGCTCTCTGCGCTGCCGAACGTTTCCTGGGAATGGTATACCAATTCTACATCATTCGTCTGGGCAGTCGGCGCGAATTTCAACCGCACCGCCTCGATGCGATGTAAGTGCAGGTTTGTAGCCACTACCTTGCGCGGATGCGCCTCGATCTCCAGCGCTCGCTGCAAGTGCATATGGCCCATGGGTCCGCCCGCGCCAAGAATCCATGTGACGCCACCCGGTTTGAGTTGCGTGCGAATAGGCTGATACGCCGAAGAAACGTCGTTGTGCGTCGTGCCCACGGCCCCCAGATCGTCATAGTGCATACGGCCAATATCGAGTTGCACGCGCCTTGGCACGTCTTGCTCCGTCACAACGTTGAACAACCCACCCTTTGCCAGCCGCGCAAAGGTCTGTTCGATAAGCTCGGGATCATTGTCCAGTACGACGACGTCGTCATACTGGCGTTGACCGTCGTCTTCCAGAAGTTCCACGCCGTTCTTGGCGGCCCAGGTGCGCACGAGTTCCGCAAATTCGGCATCAGCGACATCCACAACTACCTGCGCTGGACGCCAATTCACGGCGCGCCCCAGTGTTGCACCGGCGCCGTTGCCGACGATCCAGAGCGCGCCTCCCTCTTTCCAGGCAGTGCGATACTGGACAATGTACGACGCTTCCACACAGGCCCAGGGCTCATTGAGCGCGGCCTCGGCGTAGCCAGTCGTTTCCTTTACGGGCAGCAAATAGTTGCCGCCGTCTCCGTTGAGCACACGCTGGTCGATGCGGTTGTATTGGGAGAAACCGCCCTGAATTTCGTAGCCGTATGCCCAACCCACACCGTCGACATAGATGTCTGCCTGCACGATGAAGCGATCACCGATCTTGTACTGGTCGCGCAGATTCTCGCCGATGCCTACCACGGTCAAGATCACTTCATGACCTAACACTACGGGCTCTTCGCTCATATCCCGGTAAATTCGCGGATGATTTTGACCGCTGCGAATCACCTTGATATCGGAGAAGCAGATTCCGACCGCGTCATGCCGTACGAGAAGTTCATCGGGACCGTATTCGGGTAACGGAACCTCTATCATTTTTCCGTCGCGGCCCAAGTTTTCGAAGCCTGCACCGTAGAGCGGCCAAAGGCGGAACTTCTCAGGCAGCGGTGCATTGGCCTTTCTGTAGTCAGCAAGCTCATCGCACATTATCGACTCCCTAATTGCGTCTTGCGCCCAAGATCAAATTGTCAGGATTGTGCTTGCGCCTGCTCTGCCTTGTACACACGGTATTGATAGATAATCCCAAGCGCGAGCACGACGATGCTGATAATTGTGCCCCACAACGGATTGGCGAGAAACGGAACGATGGCGCCGGCACCTTCCGCGACCATAGAAGCGCCACCCAGCGCCGAGATTATGATGATCGCCAGCGCGAACATCGTCCGAATTAGACCGAGAGCGATCAAGCCGCCGATGAGGAAGACGATCAAGGCGACCCAGAAATTCTCGGTCGAGAAGAACCAGCCGTATACCGTCAGTGCGGCATTGCCAACCAAGATGAAACCGGCGACGCTGACGAGCAAATTTGCAAATTTGGTCGCGTAGTAACCGGCGACCGCACCCACACCGACGGAGATTACGAAAGATACGGTGGAATCTCCGAGGAAACGAGATGTCAGTTGATAGGCAATCACAAAGCCGGCGGCCGCAATAAACAGCCACAGCAATTTGCGGCCCAAAAACGCCACCGCGAGACCCAGCACGACGAGGACGAGCGCGTTCAGAATGTCCATGTCTTTCTTCCTCCTAGTTCCATGAAGTGAACTGGTGCACAATGTGCCTGCTAGTGTGGCAATTCTACGTCCCAACCCCCAACAGCCTGAGTACTTCCGACGGTTTTGCCTCCGGTGAAATCATCGTCGCCTTTGCCGCGCCGCTTTCACCGGGTGGTAGTGCTTTCCCAACCTGTGTGTAGAACAGGTTTCGTTTCCCACGCTCCGGTAACAACTGCTTTGCCCATTCGCTTTGGTAACCCATGTCCAGCAAACGCGCCATGGCGGTATGCCCGTAGACGAAGTAGGCCCCATCGATGAAGTCCTGGCGCACAGGCTGTAGGAGTGTCGCGTCAAACTCGTCGATGAGTTTCTGTCCATAGCTGTTCATTTCGGTGCCGACGTTCAGTGGCAATTCGAACTCCCGCGCCAACTCTACGACTTCGTAGAGTTTTTGAACTTTGACTGCGCGTATGTCCGAATCGGCGATGTCCCAGTTGCGGTCGGGCACGATATTGAGCACCACGGCGCCCTTGTCGACCA
Organism: Caldilineaceae bacterium; assembly: GCA_046259705.1. Lineage (GTDB taxonomy): Bacteria > Chloroflexota > Anaerolineae > Caldilineales > Caldilineaceae > JASGTU01. The sequence continues at coordinate 5,157 of JBJYXA010000628.1, read as the reverse complement.
GCAGAGCGAGGAGTTCGTCCATGCGCTGCTCCCCGGAGGTAGTGCCATCCAGCCAGGCCGCGCACGGCAGTGCTTGACAGGCAAGGATCAGCTCGTGCAGCTTATCTACAGGCGGGAACGAATCGTGCCCCGGCTGCACATAGCCGACGCCGCCCCGCTTCATCAGCCGCGAACGCACTGTCCCCTGAAAGGCAGGTACATCCTGCATGAGTTGTTCGACTTTGACCGCGGGCAAATCCAATCTATCTGCCCAGAACGCCACGCGCTGCACCGGGTCGGGATATTCCCGTTCGGCCACCGCGATATAGGCGACGACGATGTGCCGTTCAGTGGCATTACCCTTCGGCGTCAACGGCAGCACGTCATCTGCGTAGTCCACCTGGACTGGATCCAGGTAGGCGTTCACGCGTGAGATCAGGTCGATATTGCGCGCCGTAGACTGATCGCGCAGTTCCGTAAGTATCGCGCTTGCGCGCGGCGACACTTCACCGGAGGTGAACCCCACGCCCATATGATAAAGCACTCCGGGTTCACCCGGTGAGTTCATCTCATAGTCGGCAAACTCGGGAAGGTACGTACGCGTCTCTATACCGGCGCTGCCACGTACCCTTGCCCGAAAGCAGGCATCCAGAAACTCGTCCACGCCGTCGAGCACGTCAAAGTCCACGATACCCATCAGCCCGTATCCGTTTTGGCGGGCCAACCAAGCCAATCCTGTGGGCGAGTACCCGTACGCATTGAATGAAAAGAAGGTATGACAATGCAGGTTGGCGACCTCGGTCGGCACAACAGGCGCTGTGGGTTGTCGCTGCAGAAGCGTGCGCAATGCGGAGGAACGAACCTGCGGGTCGAAATCGTTGAGCTGGGTCTCCAGTTCTGTTGGGGCCACGGACATCAGGAAGGTCTCCTATGCTGATCTACTGAAAACCGCCGCTTGAGTCGTGAACGCCGCGTTCATCGCGGATCTTCTTCTCATATCCGCTCGCCGCGTATGCCTCCAGTGGATTGACCGGCACACCCATTTCCGCACGCACCTGGGCAAGCAGAGGCCGCACATCCGTACGATATGCGTTCGTAAGCGTAACGTGGGCTTGCAGCACATCGCCTGCTGCCTGCGCTTCTGCCAGTTTGCCACGGGGCACAAGTTGCGCCTTAGCGTATGCCTCCTGGCAGTTGAGCACGGACACTATCATCGGCGCGACCTTGCCTTCTATGTTGTGACACTGATCGATCATGTACGCCACGTTGTTGGCAGTCGTCTGCAGCCGTTCTTCGTCGCTCTGCTCTGCGCCTACAAGTTCATTGTAAATCAAGAATAGCTCATACGGGTTCACACTGCCCACGATAAGGTCGTCATCGGCATACTTGCGGTTGTTGAAGTGGAAGCCCCCGAGTTTTCCTTCGTCCAACAAGAATGCCACGATCTGCTCAATGTTGACACCTTGGGCGTGATGGCCCAGATCAACTAACACCTGCGCCTGCTCGCCAAGCTTCAGCGACCAGGCGTAGGCCGTACCCCAATCCGGGATATCGGTCGAGTAGAAGGCTGGCTCGAAGAACTTGTATTCGATGAGCATGCGCCCGCCGGCAGGAAGGTTCTCACATACGGTTGCCAGGCCGCGTTCAAAGCGACGCTTGCGCTGGCGCAGGCTATCCTGTCCGGCAAAGTTCGTCCCGTCTGCGAACCACAGGCTGAGACTATCGCTGTCCACCTTTGTCATGATGTCACAGCATTCCAGAATATGGTCGAGCGCCTGCTCTTGTACGCCAGGGTCGGGATTGCCCAATGATCCCAGCTTATACGCACCGTCCTGAAACACGTTTGGATTGACCGCCCCGATGTCGACGCCTTGTTCTTGGGCATACTGACGCATGGCCACATAGTCGCCGTCCTCCGGAACATCCCAGGGGATATGGATCGCCACCGTCGGGGCAATCCCGGTCATCTTGTGGACCATACCGGCATCGTCCATCTTCTGACGCGTCGTTACCGCGGCGCCGGGCCACGGAAACGCTTTGAAGCGTGTGCCGCTGTTGGCATACCCCCAACTGGGCGTCTCGATGTGATGGTTCTTAATGGCGCTCTTGACCTGTTCCACATCGATTCCCTGTTCGGTCAAGGTATCGACAAGAATATTATATGCGGCTTGATGATCGCTCACGATAATTTCATCCTCCGCTTGCTGATGGGGTTAGAAGGGGTGCGAACGGTACGAGTAGAGTCCATTCGCTCCAGAGAGATAACACATCATGGCCCTGGATGAAGACAAGTATAACAGAAGCTGACAGAAATGGTTGGGTGCGGTCTGCAGTGACCGCACCCGACTAATCGCTCCTGATCACGTGAGAAGCGTCATGTGGTTTCGTGATCGACTCAAATGCGGTTCTCGTAGGTTTCCAAGTAATAGGTGCGCGTGGACGCGATCTGCACGACAATGCCGCCAATGGCCATGACCAAGAACAGGATGGCCCAAATGGGTCCCGCGTTCAACATCGCCTTTATGGGCGCATCGGTGAGTTCCACGGTCGCCAGACCCTGTGCGCCCAACATGAGTGTGCCGATGGCGAGAAGCGCGCCTGCCAGCGCGGTGGCCGCGATGATGACATACTTCTGCAGGTTGAACATCAGAGTCACCACGACCAGTATGATGGCGACCACGATGCCCACCAACCATGGGATGATGCCCATGTTCATAAAAGTTGTCATCAAACCGACGCCAAGACCGTAACCCAAGCCGGCTGCGATCATAATCACGGCGAAGATATAGAATAGATAGGACAGCACAGCGAAAATCACCGCAACGACGAAGCCGACAACCCAACTGGTCACCGTACCGAGAAAAGCATCGCCAAGAATCGCCTGGATGGTCTGTGCGCCCAGCGCGAAGCCTACAAAGAAGCCCCAAATAGGCAACAAAACCAGGAACAGCCGGTATCCCGCGAAGCAAACCAGTGTACCAAACGCCAGCGCAATGATAGTAGCGCACAACATTTCGAAACCCATTGCATTACCTCCTTGTCGTATTACGACTCCCGAATGTTACGACTCCCAAGTGCGCTCACTAGCTACGGCTACAAGAAAGACCGCGACCCTCTACATAGTCTCGAGCACTGCAACAAAACAATTCCTTGAGAAAGAATCCAAACGACGGCATGAAATCGGTCGGAGTCTGACGAGTGGCCTGGGCTGCCGTACCGGAACAGACGACGTTGGAACAATGGAATTCTGTCTCCCTTCCCACAACTTATGCTCGCGAACATTGTGAACTAGCGACGGCATCCGTCCACGGAGCGAGTCGGTCCTACAGTTCGATTACCTCTACTTTGGGCAGAAGGGCATGTACCTGAACCGGTTCACACGCGCACGTACTTGGATTTGCCACCACAGAGGCCGCCACGGCCGTCCCCATTGCCAACGCCTCTCGCCACGGTTTTCCCTGATATAGCGCCAGCATGATGCCGCTAGTCATGCCATCTCCCGCGCCGGCAGGACTCACATAGGGCACGGTGAGCGCAGGCGCATACCAGCGGCCCTGGGGTGTAGCGGCCACGACGCCCCGTTTTCCCAGCGTCACGACAATAGCTTGCGCTGCGCCTTCGCCGAGCACATCGATCAAGGCAGCGACGAGTTCACGGGCACGCTCGAGCACATCGTCGTCCTCCTTATCTGTTTGCCACTGATCCGCCACTTGCGGGAAAAGCGCAGACAGTTCACTACGATTCATCTTGAGGATGTCTGGTCGCGCCTGAGCACCTTGCAGCAGACTTTCGCCAGAGCTGTCCAGTAAGGTAGTCACACCTTTCGATTTTGCCCTGGACAGCAACCTCGCGTAGGCGTTTGGCGGCATGCCGGGCGGCAGACTCCCCGCGCATACCAATCCCCAGCAACCCGGCCACCGCGCCTCGGTGCGCGTGAGCAATTCCTCGAGATGGGATTCGTCCGCGGTTAGGGTATGCGCGATGATGGTAGATTGGCGGCACGCCTGCCTGTCGGTGATTAGGGCCGCGACGCGTGTATAGCCATTGGCGGGCACGAAGTCATGGGCGACACCCAGTTCATCGAGTAATGCGGCCAACATGACACCGCTCAACCCTGCGTTCAGGCCCAGCGCGAGCGTGTCCACGCCAAAGAGATGCAATATCGCCGCAACGTCGATCGCCTTACCGCTGGGTGACACCGCTTCACCGTCGGCGCGCACAACGTCCTGCATAGCGAAGTCACGCACAAACAGCACACGGTCAATGGTTGGATTAGGCGTGACGGTGAGAATCATGCTTCGCCGGAAAACCTGGAAATCCGTTGTGCTAGCTGTCCAAATCCACTGGAGCGATGGGCATACCGGCTGCCTGAGCCAATAACGTCGTCTGCGCGCTCCACTCAAGGCGCTCAAGTGTGTCGAACGCGTCGTCCAGCGTGCGCCCGGTCATCATCACGCCGTGCCACGACAGGATCAAAGCCACGCCGTGCTTGGACATCTCAGCCTGGTGCGGCTCCAGCTTCGCGACGACGGCATCGGCCAGCTCTTTACTAATGGAGGGGATATTCGGCAACACTTCCAAGGTACCGAACTTCTCCGTGTACTGGTTGGTCGGCGCAAGCGGCTGGCCCGTGGCGGCAAAGACGTTGAGATAGCGCGGGTGCGCATGAATCACTGCGTTGACCTCGGGAAAGCGCCGGTAACAACCGAAGTGCATTCGCGATTCCCGGCTCGCTTTGGACGGGTCGCCTTCGAGAATGTTCAAGTCGCTGTCGAAGACGAGAATCATGTCCTCCGTCAATTTCCACTGATTCTTGCTACCCAAATAGCGCGGCGAAAGATAGATGCGATCGTCGACGCGACAGCTCAGGTTCCCGCCGGCGCTATTGGTCAGAAAACGGTCATACATCAGGTGTGCGATTTCAACCATCTTTGGTCGAGGATCTTCCACGGATGACATATAGGTATCCTTGTCCTGTTGAGCTGGTACGCGATCTCTGCCGGGTAGTCTGATTGCATCGATCCGATGCCAACAATAGTCGGAGATCAGTTGAGTGTTTCTTGGCAGATGCCGGATGCGGCCAGCTTGGTGGTCGCCTTGGAGACGCAACGGATGCGGCGCTGTTGCATGTGGAGGCTGCCACAATATCCGTACCTATTTACATGCACGGATAGTTCT
>JBJYXA010000627.1:0-4424 GCA_046259705.1 Caldilineaceae bacterium | reverse complement strand
CAGAGTCCGTAGCAGTTCTGCAACACCTGCCAGTCAATATGGTACTTCGTGAGGCGCACCTTCTCCGGTCCGATATCGTTGGCGGGCAGCGGTTTGAAATCTCCGATAGCCGCCATACCCTTGATCGCACCGTTTTCAGACTCGTACGCAGTATCATGGATGTTGTGACAATGGTCTGCGCCGGTCGGTGACGTCGAGTATCCGAGGTCGAGACCGAACTTAATGCGTGGCTCGTGCATGGGCAGCTCCTGCCCCTTCACCTGCATGGCGTACTTTTCGGTGCCGCGGCCGATTTTACGCGCTGCGCGCAGGCTGCCGTCGGCCAGCACGTCGCCGAATCCTTCGCGCCGCGCCATCATCTCCACGAGCTGCACCATGACCTCGGCGTTGCCGAAGCGCACGTCCAGGCCGCCCGTATCCTCCGGGCCGATGAGGCCACGCTCGAAGCATTCCATCGCCCAGGCAATGGTCACGCCGGTCCCGATTGTGTCCATGCCATACGCATTGCAGAGCTGATTGCCCATGGCGATGGCCTCTAGGTCGCCGATCCCGCAGACTGAGCCCAACGATCCGACCGTCTCGTATTCAGGGCCGCCATAGACGCGGTCTACCTTATAGCGGCCGTTGACCTCGACTTCTCGCTTACAGTAGACAGGGCAGGCGTAACAATTGTCGCGGCCGACAAGAATGGTATTGGTCATGGTCTCGCCGGTGATGGCTTGGGCGTGTTCAAAGTGCCCTTCCTGGAAGTTGCGCGTCGGCAGACCGCCAAAATCGTGCAGGTTGATCAGGCCGCCGTCGGTGCCGTGGTCGTGCAGTCCGCCCGAGACTTCCATGAAGTTCTCACTCAGCCAGCGCGCCTGTTCGTTAACGCGTTTGGCATCGGCCATCGGCACGCGCCCTTTGCCGCGTACCGCGATTGCCTTGAGCTTCTTGGAGCCCATCACCGCACCTAGACCAGTACGTCCGACAGCGCGATTGATGTCGTTCATGATCGAGGACACCCGAACCAGGTTCTCGCCGCCTACGCCGATCTGCGTAACGCAGATGCGCTTGTCTTCGAGTTCCTCCTGGATCGTCTCCTGCACATCGGCCGTCGGCTTGCCCCACAGATGCGACGCGTCGCGGATCTCTACCTTGTCGTCCTGGATCCATAGATAGACAGGTTTGTCGGCTACGCCCTTGACGACGATGGCGTCCCAGCCGGCGCGCCGCAGCTCAGCACCCCACGAGCCGCCGACCTCGCCCGCGCCGAAGCCGCCGGTCAAGGGAGACTTGGCGCCGACCGCGTTGCGTCCACCGCCGCCCAGCGGAACTCCGGTCAGGATGCCCGGAGCAAAGACCAAGATGTTGTCGGGGCCTAGAGGATCGATGCCCGGTTCCGTCTCGGTAAGAAGATAGTGAGCGATGAAGTTCCATCCGCCGTAGTAGTTGCGGTAGAAATGTTCGCCCGGTTCTTCGACGCCAATTTCTCCCGTAGATAAGTCGACGCGCAGAATCTTGTTGTGATAACCGTTTGGCACGAGGCCCTCCTTACAGATCTGTTCGATAGCAGAATTTACGAAACCAGTTTGGATTCACGGCCGGTCACAAGTGGTTGCCCGTGTGATTCCGGCAATATGAGGAAATCGGTAGGTAATTCGTCGGCGACCGAGGCGTCACGGTACAAAAAATTCAAGGAAATCTGGATAGTCTTCAGTGTATGCCCGCCTCTGGGACGTGTCAATTGACAGATGTCCCGAACTTGGGGGGACGCATGTCCCGAATTCGCGATAACGTGCGCAGTCGAATGCGCGCACTGTAGCGTTTGCCAACTGATCACTATATGTTAAGCAATCCCCGAGTTGCTAGGAATAAATTGTGCGGTCAGCATTCTGGTTGGCACTATTTGCGCAGAACGCGTATAATCATGGGCGAATCTCTTCCACAAATTGCGGTAGCAGAACCAATTCGGTTGACCGGCGGTCGAGGCAGCCCAAGGTGCGTTGCATGAGGACATGTGACAGTCTGCGCTGTATTAGCGTTCTGCGCTGATGCCGGTACCGGCATCCGTCGTTTGCGCGCAACGCACTCGTTTTTCCCTTGGAATCCAATGAGGATGGTAGGCGATGGACTTATCCGCTATTGGTGGTGTGGTCGTCCCCATGGTGACGCCGTTTTGTGATGACGGCGCCTCAGTACATGAGACTGGCGTACACCAACTGGTGGAGCGCCTGGTATCGGACGGCGTCCACGGTGTGTTCGTCGCCGGCACCACAGGGGAGGCGTGGGCCCTCGACGACGAGCAGTGGGCGCGACTGGTGCAAACCGCCCATGAAGCGTTGCGCGGTCGCGCGCCTCTGTATGTGGGCGTGAGCCACCCGTCCACCAGCGGAGCCGTGGTCCGGGCGCGGCGGGCGCAGGAGCTTGGAGCGGATGTTGTGGTGTCGCTTGCTCCCTACTACATTGCCGCCGGCCAGGCGGACATTATTCGACATTTCCAGGCATTGGCGGATGCGACGGAACTGCCCATCGTCGTCTATCAATACCCGGGCATCGTCAAGACGTCCATCGCCCTGGACACCTACGTCGAATTGGCGAAGATCCCCGGCGTAGTCGGGGTCAAAGATTCGCAGGCCGACGTCACCGAATTCTATCGAATGGTCCTCAAGCTGCGCGGCGGCGGGCAAGACTTTCGGCTGCTGCTGGGCACTGACGTCTTGAGCAACGTCGTCGTCATGCTGGGCGCCCAGGGCATCGTGCCAAGCCTGGGAAATGTGGCGGGCGCGCTACTTGTGGAAGCGTATGACGCTGCGGAGGCGAGCGATTGGCAACGGTGCCTGGACCTCAACGCTCAGATCAGCGCGCTCACCGCGGTCTACCAGGTTGTCAAAGGGGGCGGGCCGCTGGACGGTGTGATGACCGGCCTGAAATGTGCGCTCACCCTCTTAGGCGTTGAGGCCGGACCACCGGCTCCTCCCTTGCGGAGCTGGACCGATGCCGAGTCGGATGCCATCGCGGACATCCTCCGTCGTGGAGGTTTGATGCCATAAGGGGGCTATGGCGGCGTTGCCGTTGCCCGACGCTAGAGGCTATCGCCAACGTGGGCGGTCAATACGGACGAAGTTCAAGTAGTGGCTATCGTAGTGCGTGGTGCGTGCAGTCCCGTCGCCAATCTAGCGGGTAACTGCAAGGGCCGCGCCGAATCGGGCAATGCCCAATCTCAATGAGGAGGAAACCAATGAGTGCTAGGTCCGTTTCTCGACGTCAGTTTATGAAGCTCTCGGCGACGGTGGGCGCCGGGTTGGCCATCCTGCCTGTGCTGGCATCCTGCGTGCCTGCGGAAGCCCCGGCAGCGGAAGCTCCCGCTGCAATGCCCGAAGAGGGCGGGGCAGACGCGTTCGACTGGAAGCGCTATGACGGTGAGCAAATTGAAGTCACCTTCACACTGGGCAACCTTGTCGACGTATTGCTGGAACACCAGCCTGAGTTCGAAGAGCTGACCGGTATCAAGGTGGGCGCCGAACAGATCCCTGAGCAACAAGCGCGACAGAAACAGGTCATGGAGTTCAACGCAGGTGCGACCTCTTTTGACGTCGCTCACTATTCGTATCATGTCCACAAGCGCTTGTTTGCCAAGAATCACTGGACAGAAGATCTCCGTCCGTACCTTGACGACCCGACCATGACGCCGGATGACTACGATTGGGATGATTTTTCCGATGGCGCGAAAAACTATGCCATCGACACCGAGAACCGCATCACGTCTCTGCCCATTAAGATCGACTTGTGGATGCTGTACTGGAACAAGGAACTGTTCGAGGCGGCGGGTGTGGACTACCCAGGGACATTCGACGAGATGCTCAGCGCCGCCAGGGCAATACACGACCCGGACAACAACGTAGTAGGATACTTGGCGCGCGGGCTAAAGAACGCCAACGTGCCTGTGTGGACTCACCTGATGCAAGGGTGGGGCGTTGATCCCATCTCGCCCGACGGCACGTTCAATACACAGACACCCGAAGCCATCGAAGCGGCTACATTCTATCAGACTCTGATGAGCGAAGTATCCGCAGCCGGGGCTAGCGGCTTCAACTGGAACGAATGCCAGTCTGCCTTTGCACTGGGCCAAGGTGCGATCTGGCAGGACGGCATCGGTTTTGCCACGCCGCTAGAAGACGAGAACGCATCGAAGGTCGCCGGCAAGGTAGGCTTTGGCGTCATGCCGAAGGGCCCGGTTGCGCAACACTCGGCCATGTTTGGCGACGGCATCGGCGTTTCATCGTCCAGTGACAAGAAGGGCCCCGCCTACTACTACTGTATGTGGGCGACGAACAAGATCAACGCCCTGCGTGTTCTACAGGCGGGAGCTGCCGTTCCGCCGCGCACCTCTGCGCTCACTGACCCGAACCGCGCGGAAGGCTCCGCCATGCCGGCTGAATACT
>JBJYXA010000626.1:3009-5774 GCA_046259705.1 Caldilineaceae bacterium | reverse complement strand
CGAGACGCGTCAGATATTGGCGATGGCCTCGGCGGACGCGGATACGTTTCTTCGGCCGGTAACGGAACACCTGGACTTTGTCGCCCCGATGTTGCCCCGTGATCTTGGCTGTGACTGATGCGCCTTCGACAGTCGGCTGACCGATCTGTACACTGTCGCCGTTGGCCACCAGCAGAACCTCACTCAGGTCGATAGAATCGCCGACGTCGCCGTCGAGCTTATCCACCTCCAGAATATCGCCGGCGGTCACACGATATTGTTTGCCGCCAGTCTTCACCACTGCGTACATCGTTCGTGTCCTTTCTCGTAGCCGCGGCCAGGAATTCCTTCTATCTACCCAGCGCTTAGCGAGCGGCTTGCGGCCCGTTTTGAGTTGGCCGCTATTATGATCGGGAACCTTGTCTCCATTAGGAGAAAGACGCAAACCCGAGTGTACTGCGCGCTTGCGCGCACGAACGTTTAGTATACACCGAGAGTCTGACTCGAACAAATTTGCGATGCCGCAAGATTGCTCACATTCGCGGGCCAAAAGCCAATCGCAACTATTCTCGGCGTTGCGGCGTCATGCAGAACGTGCGACAGGCGGATTGTCGGGCCATCCACCAGTCCCCTACTGGATGCTGGCGGTCCATGGAGTGAGTCTGAGGTGTTCCCATGCCATTCCCTATTCGTGCCCCGCGGCGTGCCCGACCTAGAATCAGCGCCGCGGACGTTCGCAGAAGCTCGTCGCCGATGGATGCATGTTTTTTCTTGGCTTTGCGCCGTTGCATCGCGTGCACATTCGTCGTGAGCATGCTGTGGCTTGCCGGCTCGCCATCTTTGAGCGCGCAGGAGTCACTTACGACTGACAGCACGCCGGGCACAGCGGGCATAGACACTGTCGAACCAGAGTCTGAGCCGTCGAGCCCACTTGACCACCTGTGGATAGACATGGCCCTGGGCGCGCCAATCGTCGGCTGGTACGATCAATGGGCGCGACCGGCCGACATCGCTCGCGTCGAAAATATGGCCGAAATCGGTCTGTTGTACGACATCACGGATACCCAGAAGCTGGTCATTTTCAAGTCGGCGAGCGACGCCGAAAAACACGTGCCGCAGCTCGCCGGCCTAATCGACATCATTGGGTACAACCTGGAGATGGGGCCTGAGAATCCAGCGGATGAGCAGGCGGATCCTATTGCCGGCCTGCGGCGCATGCGCGCCCTCGCCGATGAGTACGGGCTCGCCCTAGCTTTCGGCCCGGACCACGACGTCGCAGTCAATTACGGCGCCGAAGCTGCGCCCTACGTGGATTACTTCGTCCTCCAGATACAGCGTGTGCAGACGGACCCGGAACAGGTAAAGGACTTCGTGCTTCCCATGGCCGCGGCGCTGCGCAAGGCCAACCCGGACGTGCAGATCAGCGTCCAGGTGCGTACGGAAGGCGACGTGGACGCCATCACCGGGCTTCTCACGGAGCTGGAACCACAGCTGGACGGCATCTCAATTCTCACCAGCCGGCAGACTTTGGACACGGCATTCGACCTCGTTTCTGCCCTACGACCTTCTCAGGCGATGCCGGCTTTACCCTCACCCGATGTGTCCGCTCCCGGTGCACCTGTCGGCGGAGCCCCCGCCGGCGACGCGACCTCGACTGGCCTCTTCCGTATGGGTATAGTAGCAGGCTCACTCACCACCTTGCTGGGGCTGGGCGCCCTGGCCATTGCAGCTATTTCCGTATCGATGTGGATTCTGGTATTGTCCCACCTGCATCGCAGCAGACAGCGCAATCAACAGTAGCGGCGTCATTAAGGCGACACCGAGCTGAGTCTACAATCGCAGCTTGCGCAGCATCTAGTCCACATGCGAAAGCCATTTGGGAGATTGCACCCGAAGTGCACAGGCAATTCGTGACCACAAGGGTACAACAGCGCAAGGCTACACCGGACTGCCAAGAAGGGACATGCCAGTGACCACCGACCGCACCGGAACATCGCCTCGCAAGTACGCCAGGATCGTTGGAGCGCTCTACATACTCATCGCCTTTGTCGGACCATTTGCATTCTTCATGGGCAGAGTAGGCGTCGTCACGCCCGGTGATCCTACCAGCACCGTCCATACCCTTCTTGCCTCCGAATCCACATTTCGTCTCGGCATGGTAGCCGAGTCCATCATCGTCATGGCGGAGATCCTGATCAGCGCGATCCTGTATGTCTTGTTTATCCCGGTAAGCAAACCGCTCTCGCTTGCGTCGGCCTTTGCCCGTTTTGCTCAGACGATCCTACAGGCTGTCAACCTTTTCACGGCCGTGCCCGCGCTGCTGGTCTTGGGAGGTATCGGCTACCTAAGCGCATTTGAGCCGGAACAGGTCAACGCGATCGTGCAGCTCTTTGCCGATGTGAACGCCTTCATGATCCTCATTTGGGGCCTGATCTTCGGGTTTCATCTCCTGCTGCTGGGCACGCTGGTCTACCGGTCCGGTTTCCTGCCCAGACTGCTGGGCATCCTCCTGCTCATCGGCGGCGTAGGCTATTTGGCGCAGAGTTACGGTCATCTCTTGGTGCCCCAGTACGATGGGCTACTGGCGACCGTGGTCATCATCTTGTCTATCCCAGGCGAAATCGGTTTCGCCATCTGGTTGCTGTGGAAAGGCGTGGACGAGGACAAGTGGTACGCGCTCGCCGGAGAAACAGCCTACGCACCCTCGTAATGAATCGGCAGCCAGTTCATTCTCACCGGGCACCGTAGTTCTGGTTATGAATTTTATCCCCAGATCGTGGTCTACA
>JBJYXA010000626.1:0-2909 GCA_046259705.1 Caldilineaceae bacterium | reverse complement strand
ATGACCGGCGTGTAAAGCATTCAATCGAATAGGAGAAAAGCAGATGATGCGCAAACCTCTATTGCTGTTGCTGGTGGGAATCATCAGCCTGGTACTGGCCGTCCCGGTCTCGGCGGCAGCGCCGGCTCTTGGCCCCTCGGATGACGCCAAGGGCTTTATCGTGGTAGCCAATCGTGGCTCCGGCAGTATATCCGTGATCGACGTGGCCACCGACCAGGTCGTGCATACGATACCGCTGCCGGGTGATTCGCCCGAGCCCATGTACGTCGTTTACGTGCATCCCGCGCACAAGGTGTTCGTAGGCGACCGGGCCAACAGCCAGGTGGCGGTCTATGACTCGTCCACGTTTGAACTCGTCGGCACTGTCCCCACCGGAAGCGGCGTTTTTCACATGTGGGCGGACGCTACGGGCAAGCAGCTCTGGATCAACAACGACGTGGACAATACGGCCACCGTCGTCGATGCGAAAACGCTATCCGTGATCGCAACTGTACCCATGCCGGCGGACCTCATCGCGGAGGGAGGCAAACCTCACGACGTCATCCTCGATACCCAGGGTGAAAGCGCCTTTGTAACACTTCTGGGTTTTGCCGGCGACCACGACTACGTTGTGAAGTTCGATACAGAGACATTCTTGGAAGTCGCCCGCGCCGCTGTGGGCAAAGATCCCCATGTTTCGCTGACAAAACACAACAATTTCTTGTACGTGCCTGCTCAGAACTCTGACACAGTCACCGTGCTGGATAGGGACATGCTCGCCTACGTGACCGACATCGATGTACCGGGCGCGCACGGGGCAGGAATGCGCAACGATGGCCGGGTGTTCTACACGACGAACCTCCCCGGCGGCGGCACGGGCGGTCTCGTCGCCATCGACACCGAATCCAACACTGTGATCAGTTCGGTGGACACGCCTTTCCCGGTCCCCCACAACATTGCTATGACCAAGCAGGGAGAGAAGATATATGTAACCCACTCGGGCGCCGATGCACAGACGGTCACCGTGTACACGGCTTCGAAACAGAGTCCGATACCAGTCTATCTGACCGACGTCACCGTCGAAACCAACCCCTTCGGCCTTACCTACGTGCCGTAATCGGACAGGACGGGAAAACGGAGTTTCTCCTCAGGTCTGGCGACCTTGCCTCCTCGACTGGAGCGAAACTCCGTTCTTCCTGCTCATTTTCCTCTGCCACTACTCCGATGCGACGTCTTCCTCCACATACTCTTCCTGTGCATCGAGCACAATCAAATCGACCTCGCCGATAGCCACATTGATCTCCATGTCCAGCGTGACGTCCGTCGTTCCATAGGCGGCGTTGGTATAGAAGCCTTCACCTTTTTCTAGCCCTGACAAGTACACCGCACCGATCGCCTTGTTCACTTCCAGACGGGTTCCTACTTGGTCCGGTAGCAACACGGTCACCTTGCCGGTTCCAGCGTTGATGGTGGTGTCGAAACTGCGTGACCAGTCACCCCGCATATCGACGAACGCCTCACCGGCGCCTGTGTCGAGTTCGAACCCCGTGAGCGTCAGGCCGCGCAGGTCGAGGGCGCCCTTGCCTGCTCCCATGCTGATCGACAGACTGATCGGCGTCGATGCGTCCAGCCTTACGTCCCACTCGTTGCGGTACTCATTGAGTCTTCTTGCGTTGGGGATACCTTGCGTCATGGTCGGTTCGGCCTGCAGAACGCCGTGGCCATCGTCAACGTGATACGTCACCCCCGGATCTTCGAGGATGTTGGTGACATAATCCAGCTCCATCAGGGAGTGGGCGCCGCCGTGCAGCTTCATCTCTCCGAATGCAGGGACAATCTCGGCGTCAACCGCGCTTGCCCCGTCGCTGTTCATGCTTACCGAGCCGGTGCGCAGTTCGCCCACGGGTATGGTATTGGCGCGTAGCAGCGTGTGTGCTCCAAGTACGGCCCCCGCGACAAGGGCGAAAATGACAACAGCCATGATGCCGTATGCCACGGCGATAAGCCGGCTGATAAAATGAGTGGTGCTGCTCTGGTTGTGCATGTCTCCGGGCCGACCGTGGGGACGTCACACCGCGGCCAGTCAACCAAGATTGTATCCATACCGACCGGTAGAGGCAACGACCTCAAATCATCGCTACGTGGCGTTGTCGCGCGTTTCGCCACGCAACATACTCGAGTCTAGGCACATCGCCGGATTGTAGAATTGCAGCCATTTGCTGGCGCATTGACTCGCTCGCGCACCGGTGCTACGATTGCGCAGGCGCGGAGCCATGGCGACACACTCGCCTTCAGCTGTCCAGTTTGGGATGGGGGACAATTTTGCATTACCGGCAGACACTCAGGCTGCTGGGCGATTTTCGCGTGACCGTCGACGATGAACCGGTCTATGGGCGCGTATCGCCGCGTGTACAAACGCTGCTAACGTATGTCGTTCTTCATGCAGATGAGGCTGTATCGCGCCAGCGCGTGGCTTTCGACCTGTGGCCGGATTCGAACGACGTCCAGGCGCGCACGAACCTTCGCAAGTTACTCCACGAACTGCGCAGTAGTCTGCCCGACGCGGATGACTGCTTGATCTCTACGAATACGACTTTGCAGTGGAACGCGCACGCACCATATAGCGTGGATGTGGTTTTGCTGCGCGAGGCGCTTGCGCAGGCCGACCATGATCCCGATGACCTCGACGCTCATCGTCGCGTGGGGGAACTGTACACGGGTGAACTGCTCCCCCGCTGCTACGACGACTGGGTGGCGCCCTTGCGTGCCGAACTCCAGCGCGCCGTGCACGACGCACTTTCCCGGCTCGCGGACAAGCTAGAAGTGGCGCGCGCCTACGACGACGCGGTCAGATACGCACGCCAGCTCGCGGAGCTGGATCCGCTGGACGAGATCGCAGCGCAGCGGTTGATGCGATTGTACCTCCTCAA
>JBJYXA010000625.1:7544-16318 GCA_046259705.1 Caldilineaceae bacterium | reverse complement strand
GCGATGGGGCGTTTGAGGTTTGCTTTGCTCCTTCCAGTGCTTTGTGACTGCGAATACTCGTAGGATTGACCTTATGTTGCTGTGAACTACAGCATTAGGAGTAAGACAGACAAACCAGGGAAGTCTGCCGACGTGCGGTCAAGGGTTGAGCATCTTTTTGGACGCAATCAGACCCGTGGGTACGCAGGCCAAAGACCTAATCGTACGGCAGAACGAACAGTTTGAAGTCGGGAAGACCTAGCGGGCGCTCTGATTCGACGGAGAGCCTATTCTTTCGGGAAAACGATAAGCACAAGTTCACCATGGAGAAACGGTTCGGATATGACACTGAGGTATCCAGTATGCACAGTATAGCAGAGACGCAATGCTGCCTCCAAACTAACCCCGTCTGTGCGCCTTCTGCCCTGGCGCGGTATTTTCCGTGCAAGGCCGAAACTTCCTTGAGGAGTTGTCTTCTCTCCCAAGGCACAACCGAGTACAATCAAACACCCAGACACTCACCAATTTTCATCAGACAATCAGATCGCCGGAGGGAAAGAAATGACCACTGTAGCGAACCTGCGTTGCGAGTATCGTATCAATCCTCTTGGCATCGACGTATCTGCGCCACGCTTTAGTTGGCAGCTTATCAGCGACCGTACAGGTGCAGCTCAGACTGCGTATCGAGTGCGCGCCGCAAGTAGCCTAGACCGGCTCCAGGCGGACGAAGCCGACCTGTGGGATTCCGGTCGCATCGAGTCTGACCAATCCATACAGGTAGCCTATGCTGGCTCGAAGTTGTCGTCGCGCCAGCGCGCGTACTGGGATGTTACTGATTGGGATGAGACGGGTGCTGCCACTACCTCCGAGCCTGCCTGGTTTGAAATGGGGCTGCTCGAATCCTCCGACTGGCAGGCCGACTGGATCGGCTGCAATCTCGTCGGCGGACCGCACTCAAACGTGCCCGCACCTTATCTGCGCCGAGCATTCGAGTTGCCGGATGCGGTTGAGTCGGCTCGTCTCTATGTGTCGGCCCTGGGACTCTATGAGTGCAGCATAAACGGTCAGGTGGTCGGGGACGAAGTGTTCGCTCCGGGCTGGACCGACTATCGAAAGCGGATCCAGTACATGGTCTACGACGTCACCGAGCTTTTGGCCTCCGGGGAAAACGTGATAGGGGCTGTGTTGGGTGACGGATGGGCCGCCGGATATGTCGGCATGATCACCCGGCAGCAATACGTGCAACAGCCTCAATTCTTTGCCCAGTTGGAAGTCACTTTGCCGAACGACAACCGCATCACAATCTGTTCCGACGGCGACTGGATGCATCAATTTGGTCCGCTGCTGGAAAACGATCTGCTCATGGGCGAAGCCTATGATGCCCGTCTGGAACTATCGGACTGGAACATGCCTGGGTACGATTCTTCGGGGTGGATGCCCGTCCGCGTGTTCGCCAATCCGTGGGCCAACCTGGTCGCCACCAACGGCCCCGTCGTACGCCGTGTCGCGGAACTCAAACCCGTAGTCGAGCCGAGGGTGGTCGAGCGCATTGACTCACGCTCCGTCTACTACGACTTGGGTCAGAACATGGTTGGCCGCGTCCGCTTCCAAGGCATCGCGCCGGAGGGCACTACGGTCACGTTCCGTTTCGCCGAGGTTCTAGCTGAGGACGGTTCCCTGTATACAGACAATCTGCGTGGCGCGCGGGCCACAGATTTCTACACGTTCAAAGGCGACGGCGTCGAAGTGTGGGAACCCAAGTTCACATTTCACGGTTTCCGCTATGTCGAAATCAAAGGGTATCCGGGCGAACTCGAAACCGATACGATTACGGGTATCGTGCTGCATTCGGATATCGCTCAGACGGGCGTGTTTTCGACCTCGGCACCGCTCATCAACCAGCTTCAGCACAACATACTTTGGGGTCAGAAAGGCAATTTTGTCGATGTCCCGACGGACTGCCCGCAGCGCGATGAACGACTTGGCTGGACCGGTGATATTCAAGTCTTCGTGCGTACGGCTGCTTTCAATATGGACGTAGCGGGTTTCATGACGAAGTGGATGCGCGACTTGGCCGATGCGCAAAGCGATCGCGGGGAGGTCCCCGCGGTAGTACCCAAGGCGATTGCTGGCCTGCCCGATGGCGGCCCAGCCTGGGCGGACGCGGCCATTGTCTGCCCGTGGACCATATACCTCTGCTATGGCGACACGCGTATTCTGGAACAGAACTACGATGTCATGCAGCGGTTGATGGGCTTCTTGCTGGATACTAGCCCCGGCTATATCCGCTGCGCACCTGAGTATGAAGGCTGGCCGGGTTTCGGTGATTGGCTTTCCATTAATGCGGATACGCCGCGCGATCTGATCGGTACCGCCTTTCTGGCCTATGACGCGGCCCTACTGGCGAAAATCGCCACGGTGCTGGGCAAAGATGAGGATGCCGGCAAGTACCAGAACTTGCTGGTCGATGTGCGGCAGGCATTTCAGGATCGGTATCTCAAGGGCAGCAATGCCCGTCCTAGCGAGCGAGTGTCTCAGAGACGGCTGATGATGGATCAAGCGGATGCTATCTCGCGTGGCAACCTAGAGCGGGTAGATTACGGAACAACCACATCCGAAGTCTTCAATACCGAGCTGTTCTCGCCCAATCAGACCGCCTACGTGCTGGCGCTGCACTTCGGACTCCTTCCGGAAGAGCTTCGCGACCAGGCGGTAGACGAACTCGTGGCCGACATTGAGCGGCGTAACTGGCACCTGTCTACCGGTTTCGTCGGTGCGCCCTATCTTCCTCATGTGTTAAGTGAGAACGGGCGGCTCGACGTCGCGTACAAGTTGCTCAACCAACGCACCTGGCCTTCGTGGCTCTATTCTGTGACCCAGGGAGCGACGACCATATGGGAGCGTTGGGACGGCTGGACGGAGGAGAACGGCTTCCAATCCGCCGAAATGAACTCGTTCAACCACTATGCGTATGGCTCCATCGGCGCCTGGTTGTACAACACCGTGGCGGGTATCGACATCGACCCTGAACAGCCCGGATACAAGCACGCTCTGCTGAGACCGCAGCCCGGCGGAGCGCTCATTGAGGCCAAGGGCGCATTGGAAACACCGTATGGGCGGCTGAGTTCAGCCTGGCGTCTGGAAGGTGACTCGTTTGTTTGGGACGTTACGATACCGCCCAACACAACGGCTACGGCCTATCTGCCCGATGGTGTCGTGGCTGCCAAGCTGGACGGAGAACCCGTAACGAGTATGGAGATTCCACTAAGGTCAGGGACGGCTACCATTGAAGCCGAGATGGACGAATAGAACGATCCGGCCGGCGGTCTCGGTTTCAGAAGACGCCATGCGACCCAAGAATTCCGGATGCTCCTCGACCATCACACGGTCCAAATCATGGCGGGAGAGGGCATTCCTCAGCAATGAGGCCGCTCTCACGAAGCTCTTCCCACAAGGCTGCAGGGATCTCCATCTCCAGGTTGGCCAGGTTCTTCGCCACCCGGTCGGGTGAACTGAAGCCAATGACTAATGTGCTGACCGCAGGATGTCCGAGCGGGAATTGCAGGGCCGCGGCGGCCAGTGGCACGTCGTAGGATGTGCAGATTTTCTCAATTTGCTGCGTCTTCTCGACAATCTCCGCCGGCGCGTCGCGATAGCTGTATTTGGCTGTCGGAATCGCTCCTGTGGCAAGGATGCCGCTATTGAATACACCGGCGGCCAGTATGCCGACGCCTGCCTGTGCACACTCGTCCAGAAATTGCAGCGCGCCCTGTTCCAGCAACGTGTAGCGACCAGCCAGCATGAAGCAGTCGAACTCGCCGGCGTGGAGGAACCGCCGCAGCATCTCCCACTGATTCATGCCTGCGCTCACCGCCTTTATCACGCCTTGGTTGCGCAGCTCATGCAGTGTCGGATAGACCTCTTCGATCGCTTTCTCATAGTGGCGATCGGGGTCGTGGATATGTACGATGTCCACATAGTCTACCTTCAGACGTTCGAGGCTGCCTTCCAGGCCACGCAATACACCATCACGCGTGAATGCGGGTGTTGGCCGCTCACCAGGGTGGATGTCCCACCCAACCTTCGTGGCAATCGTATATGCCTTGCGTGGTACGGTAGCGAGGGCTATCCCCAGACGCAACTCCGATAGGCCGGCGCCGTACCTCGGAGCCGTATCAATCAATGTCACTCCAGCTTCGAGTGCGGTGCGTACGGTATCCACCGCCTGTGACTCCGGAACCTCGCGAAAGAGATTGGCCAGGGGGGCGGCTCCCAGACCGAGAATCGAAACGCAAAGACTGGTCCTGCCAATTGTTCTGGTGATCATGGAAGCTGGGCTCTTTCTTTGCGACACTACAAGGGCCGGGCGTAGCTGGGCTTATTGACATATCGCTGCATTCTGGCAGTGATCGTGATCGAGCGGCCCGGCGGCAACAAAACCTCAAAGTGCGTACCATCGATCGCTTCGGGGAGTCTATCCGGTCCGGCGACTAAGCTAGAGAATTGATGCTCCCCAAACGCGCCCGCCTGGACTATTACTCGGCGCTCGTGCAACGGGCTACCATTGCAAAGCTGAAGCGACACGCTGTCCGCGTCAAGAGCGGTGACCAATGCGGCGACGTCCGGAGGAAGCCCGGGACGCTTGGTATCCGCATCATAATAGCGCACGCGGACGTGGAGCAGTCCGCCATGATAGATGACCTGTGGCCCGCCGCAAGTAAGCTGGATCAATCCCTCTGTGCGCACAGGATTGATATCCTGCCAGTGGTGCACGTCCCACTCCTGCGGATCGCCGTAGTCATTGCGCATGTTGTCCAAGCGACGCAACACTTCGGCATACTGCGACTCCAGAATCAGGCGTGGATAGTCCGGACGGCGCCCATCCAAGTAGCAGTACCAGGGGCCGAAATGCAGGTTGTCACCCTTGCCGCTACCGGGTACCACATCCAGCCAGGTGGTCTGCACCTGTGGAAACTGCTCGATGGCTCGCCGGTCCCTTTCGGTCTGTGACATGTACCAGATGTGGGTAAGGTGCTCTGGAGCCAGAGGGCGAAATGATGTCCATCCTTCATCGGTATGGCGATAGGGCACCAGTAGCTGGTCTTCTTCCATGCGCCCGAGGTTGACGAGGTAGTCTATCTGGCTGCGCGGAATATCCAGATAGCCCATATCTCCTGTCAGCAGTACAGCGTTCATGGCGGCGATGGTCAGCGGTTCGATGATGGTGTGTAGCCCGTGTGGCCAGCGCCAGCCGTAGTAACCGCCCCACCACTTGCCGCCCAGAGTCTCGCCGATGATGCCGTTTGGGCCGACGTTGTCCGGGCAAAGGCCGCCGTTCTCTTGGATGCGGTCGGCCCAGGCGCCCAGATAGTCGAGCACCCACGTGCGGTAGACGTCGTCTCCGGTGTACATGAAGGCATGGGTGACCAGGCTGGTGGCGGTCAAGTTGAGCGGCACATCGCTACGCATCTGGCGCGTGTTCAGGGCCTCGAGGATCTTGGCGTAGACATCATCGTCCTCCCAGTTGGCACATGGCAGCACTTCGCCGCGCCACGGCTTCATCTCGGTAGGCACGTCCAGGTCGTCGAACGGCACTGGATATTCGGAAAGCACCCAGCGATGAGTAACCCAATCGTCCCATGAGTTTTCGTAGCGCGGCCCTTTGCTGCCGTTGATCGGCGAGCGCATCATGCGCAAGTGAGGATTCCAGTTGATGGCGGCCTCGCCTGCGTACAAGTTTGCGAAGCGCAGTGCACGTGCACGGTCGATGGCCCGGTCTGGATCCGCCAGACCAAAGTAGTATAGATAGATGGAGGATTCACCGTGGTGCATCCAGTCATAATAGGCGTCGAACTCGTTGTAGATTTGCCCGTACGCCGTGAACTGGCGTGTGATCGCATCCCACAGAAAGCGGCTGCGCTCGTGGATGTCGGCGCTTCCGCCCAAAGCATAGAAGAGCGGCCAGTTATGGTAGCTCTCGTAGCCGTCATCGGAGCCGTCCATTCCTGGCCACTCGTCCCGCCAGATAAACGTGCCGTCTTGCCGAGTGTATCGCCCCTGATACACCGGCGCGGCCTCGTTCATAACGTCGATTAATTGCCGTTCGCGCAATGCCCAGTCAGGGAGCGGAGTTGCTTCGTTTGCATGCAAAGTGTGCACGGTCTATTCTTCCTCATCCTTCTCGTCGAGATAGCTCATTTCGGGTCGCATGGCCCATCGATAGGTCTCCAGCGGATTTGTCCTACTAGCCCAGTCGCGCAGTAGCGCTACATCCGCCTTCTTCGCCTCCATTTTGGATCGGACCCAGTCGGGATCCCATCCGTCCAGCACAAGCGCGGTCAGTGTCTCGACGACCTCCCTGCATTCGATGTCTGCTGCGCGATCCCGCAGCTCTCCGGGGTCCTCGCGCAGGTTGAACAACTGAGGAGGCTGGCTGTGGTAGTAAATGAGTTTCCATTCGTTCCACCGCACCATACGCTGGAAACAGCCGCCGTCCGGGCAGAATTCGTCCGAACAATACTCCGAGAATGCCACATCTTCCCATTTCGGCGGGTCTGCAGATCCGTCGATCAGACCGAGCGTGCTGCGGCCAACGCCGTTGGGCAGCCTTGGCGCGCCCAGTGCCTCCAGGATCGTTGCGCCGACGTCTAGCGCGCTGACGACGCGCGGGCATCTCTGACCGGTGGGAATGAGGCCTGGCCAGGACATGATCAGCGGCACCTTGACCGATTCTTCGTAGAAGACATGCTTCCACCAGAGCCCGTGTTCTCCAACCATTTCACCGTGGTCCGACGTATAGACCACGAGTGTATTGTCGGCCAGACCGTTTTCATGCAGAGCCGTGAGGATTTCGCCGACCATGGTATCGACGGTGCCGACCAGCGCCCAGTACGCCGACCGGGCGCGCAGTGCTTCTTCCACTGTGACATCCTCGATCTCGGCGTATGCCCGCCACCAACGAAGATGTGCATGGTCGTCGCGAGGGATCGAAGGATTGCGCGGCGGTCTCATGCGCGCTGCGTAATACTCGTATTCCTTTCGCCGAGCGACAAAGGGCGCATGGGGCAGCATGTAGCCCACGGTTAGGTTGAAGGGTTCCACTTCGTCGTATGCGCGCAGCGCCCGCCGACATGCGGCTTCCCGATTGAGAAAATCTATTGCAGATGCCGTCACGTACTCGTCATGCACCTGGTATGCGGACTGTCCTGGCCCCGACCGTTGCAGGCTGATGCGGTGCGGCCCGGCTGTGCCGTTAAGCACGCCGCGGTCTGGACCCGCGCCACCCACGAAGTTCGAACTGTGATCCCCTACCATCCGTTCTGCATAGCCATGCAATTGATCCGGGCCCAAGGAGTGCATTCTTCCCGCCAGCGCCGGCCGATATCCCGCAGCGCCCATGGCATGCGCCAGCGTGGGTATGCCTGAATCCAGGACGTGCTCGTTGGTCCATACCTCATTCTGATAGGGGTATCGTCCGGTAAGCATCGACATGCGCGAAGGTACGCAGATGGGCGAGGCGCAGTAGACGTTGTCAAAGACTACACCCTCCGCCGCCAGCCGGTCTAGGTTGGGTGTCTGCACCAACGGGTCGCCATAGCAGCCGGTCACAAAGGGCGAGTGCTGGTCGGTGTGGATGTAGAGCAAATTTGGTCGCGTTGGCATTGGCCGTTCCCTTGCGCGCAAAGCCCATGACGCGCGCCATGGGCTTGGTGTCGTTACCTTATTCCTCGCCGATGCTATGCGCTTTCACCCACTCCCAGTCTATCTCGATTCCCAGACCAGGGCTGTCCCACGGTGCGGCATATCCTTCGCTGTCGATCTCCGTCGACGCGTCGCGGATTCCCGGCGGGCTGTAATAGGTTGCCGGCACCAGGCGCTCGAAATACTTCGTGTTATAGATAGCGCACGCCGCATGCAAGTTCGATATCGAACCACCGTGAACCGCACACATCATGCCGTATCCCTCGCAGATATGTGCCGTCTTCATCACACCGGTGATTCCGCCCTTGAACGCATCTGTCGCGCCCGTCAGGATGATGTCAGCCGCGCCGGCTCGAATCTGCGCCAGCGCGTCAAAGGGGCCTCCATGTGTCGCCTCCGCTACGGCTAACGGAATTCTGAGTTCAGCCGCAAGTCTCGCAAGGACCGTGATGTTGAAGTGGTCCATCGGCTCCTCATACCAGTAGTAGTCCGCCTCTTCCAACTGCCTACCAAACCAGACTGCGTCCTCGTACATATTGAACATGCTCGAGGCATCGTACATCAGCGGATAGCCGTCGCCGACTTTCTTGCGCAGTTCGTGACAAAGCTCCGCGTCCTCCTCGAGACGGCCCCATGCATGCAGCTTAATCGCCTGGTATCCGAGGTCGAGGCACTCATCTGCCAGGTCCATATACGCATCGAGCGAATCCACCGTCACAGTGCTGGCGTAGGCCGGCAACTTGTTCCGTATCGCGCCAAGCAGCTTGTAGACTGGTTTGTCGCACATTTTTCCGAACAGGTCCCACAATGCGCAGTCCACCGGACCGATGGCGAAGCCCAGCTTTGACGTGCGTATATTGCGCCAAAATTTCTGCCAGATTAACTCGCGATCCAGCGGATCCTCGCCTATGAGTTGGTACTTCACCTCGTCAATACTGGCGCCGCCGGCGTAGGGCGAAATGCCCTCCACGCCCTCATCTGTAAGGATCTGCAGCAGACCAGTTCGTGCCGTGGAACCGGACGGCATAATCCCGTCGCGCCAGTGATACGGGCCGCGTTCCCACGCAACGTGGTGCACCTTCACATCTGTTATT
>JBJYXA010000625.1:0-7444 GCA_046259705.1 Caldilineaceae bacterium | reverse complement strand
ACCTGCGACTCGTCCAGCGATTGGATGGTCTCGCCTTCTACCTCCTCGCGTTCCCAGTCGCGAACAGCGCGCATCTGCGGGATTGACTCCACCAGCAATTTCGTATAGGGATGCTTGGGCTGGATGATCACCTCTTCAACAGCGCCGGACTCGACCACTACCCCGCGATACATGACGATGATGTTTTCGCATATCTGGTAAGCGGTGGTCAGGTCGTGGGTGACGTAGAGGATGGAGATGCCGAAGTCGCGGTTGAGTGAGCGCAGGCTCTCCAGAATTGTGGCACGCAGGGAAGCGTCTACCATGGAAACCGGCTCATCTGCCAGGATTACGCGCGGCTTGAGCAGCAGCGCACGCGCCACCATGACGCGCTGGCGCTGGCCGCCACTCAACTGGTGGGGATAGCGGCCTAAGATTTCATTCGGTCTCAGGCCGACGGTCTCTAGCGCCTCCTCGACGATGCGTTGGGAATCCTGGTCCGACTTCGCCAGCTTGAATTTGGAGACAGTCACGTAGAGCAGGTGGTCTGCCCGGTAGAAGGGGTTGTAGACCCCGAAGGGATCCTGATAGATGGGCTGCACGTCGTGCAGGAACTGCTTGCGTCCGGCCTTGCCCAGCTTCGAGAGGTCGGCGCCGTGGTAAAGCACCACGCCCTCGCTCGGTGTGGTCACGCCCAGCAGCAGGCGGGAAAGCGTCGTCTTGCCGCTGCCGCTCTCACCGGCCACCGCGATCATCGTCGGCGTATCTGCTGGGATAGAGAACGTGACATCTTCCACGGCTACGGTGCTGCGTTTACTGAACCTGCCGCCGCCAAAGACTTTGGATACGTTACGAAGTTCTAGGATTGCACTCACGCGCTGCCCTCCAACTCAGCTTCCGGCGTTGTCTCCTCCGTGTAGAGATGACATGCCACCAGGCGGTCGCCGTTGACGGGCGTCAATTCGGGCGAGACCTGCGAACAATGGGGCATCGCTTTTGGGCAGCGCGGCGCAAAGAAACAGCCTGGCGGCAGGTCTATGAGGCGCGGCGGCATTCCTGGAATGCCAATAAGCCGTTCCTGCTTATGGTCAAGACCAGGCACGCTCTTTAGGAGTAGCTCCGAGTAGGGATGCAGCGGCTCATGCACGACCTGGTGTACAGGCGAAAGCTCGACCAGCTTACCGGCGTACATGACGCCTACCTTGTCGGCGAACTGGGCAACCAGACCCATATCATGGCCGACCAGGATGACCGAAGCCCCGGTCTCCCGCTGCAAGCGACCCAGTGTCGTCATCACCTGGCGCTGCACGACAACGTCAAGGGCGCTGGTCGGCTCGTCGGCGATGATCAGCTTGGGCTGCAATGCAGTTGCCGTGGCCATGCCCACGCGCTGTTTCATGCCGCCGCTCAACTCGTGCGGATACATGCGCGCCACGCTGGCATCTAGCCCTACATGTTCCAACAGCGATTTCACCCGTCTCCGGAATTCATCCTTGCTCAGTTCATAGCCGTGGTCCTGCAGCCCGTCGATGATCTGGTCTTGAATACGCATGACCGGGTTGAGTGCATTCATGGCCGCCTGCGTCACCAACGAAACGTCGGCAAGGCGCGCCAGGCGCATCTCTTCCTCGTTCAGCTTCAGAAGGTCACGTCCATCCAGGATAATCTCACCCTGCACGATCCGTCCGGGTGGGCGAATCAAGCGCATGATGGCCAAGGCCAGCGTGGTCTTGCCGCAGCCGGACTCGCCCACCAGCGCAAGCCTCTCGCCCGCCTGCAGTGTCAGATTCACGCTGCTCACGGCCTTGACTGCGCCGTCCACAGTCTCGTAGTTCACCTGCAGATCATTGACCTGCAGGATCGGACCCGATGCTTTTTCTTCAAAGGAATAGTTCAATCTTGCCATTAGACACGCTTTCGCAGGCGTGGATTGGCCCATTCATCCAGACCCTGGGAGATGAGGAAGAGGCCAACGAACAGAATCACAATGATGATTATCGGCGGCGCCCACCACCACCACCACCCGTTGATCAAGGAAGAATACCAAATGTTCCAGTAGATAGTCATGCCCAATGTGTTGGCTTCGAATGGACCCAGCCCCAGCGCTTCCAGGCCAATGGAGGCAAGAATGGCGCCGGAGACCGCCGTGATAAAGACGGCCACGATGAAGGGCATCAGGTTGGGGATCATTTCTTTGATAATGATCTCGGGACCGCTCCTGCCGCTGAAACGCGCCAGCTCCACATAAGCTTCCTTGCGGATGACCAGCACCTGCGAGCGAATCACGCGTGTCGGGCCCAACCAAGCCAATGCCGCTATGATTAACGCCATCGTCCCTACCGACATTTGGCCCGGCACGGAAATGGCAATGATCACCAACACCAGTAGTGCGGGCACGGTGCGCAGGATATCCACGGTCGAGCGCGTGAAGGTGTCGAATGGGCCACCGTAATAGCCGGCAAAGAAGGCAAGGATGGTGCCGATCAACACGCCGATGGCGCCGGCGATCAATCCGATACGGATGGTCTTGGGCGTGCCTTCCGTCAGGGCGGCGAGAATATCCTTGCCCAAGCGGTCCGTGCCAAGCCAGTGTTCGGCTGATGGCGCTTGACTGGGTTTGAAGGCGAGCGGCTTGGCGTCATCGGGATTTGTGACAAGTGATCCAACCAATACAAAAAACACAATAAGCATCAGCAGAGTGATGCCTGCGACGAGCGGTTTGTTGCGTCGCAGGTAGAGGCCAAGGTTCCGCATTCGGCCCGGGGAACGGGGGGCGCGTACGGGTGCAGGCTCTGGTTGCAGCGCGGAGGAGGGATTCGCCATGTCCACATCTGTCACGCTATTCCCTCCTGTAGCTGATGCGGGGGTCGAGCAAAGGATAAATCAAGTCAATCACCAGCATGGTGAAAGCCACGGTGACAATGACCAAGAAGACCACGCCCTGGATCACAAACCAATCAAAGCCGCGGATGGCCCGCAGCAGCATCGAGCCCACGCCCGGGTAGCTGAAGACGACCTCCACCAAGATGGCGCCGGAGATGATCGTGCCCAGGGAAAGAGCCAGCCCTGTGAACTGGGGCAGAATGGCGTTGCGCATGGCATACTGATAGAAGATGCGGTTGTTTTTCAGCCCTTTGGCGTCGGCCTGCAGCATGTAGTCCTCGCCCTGGATGGTAATCATCATCGAGCGCATGCCCAGCGCCCAGAAACCTACCTGCGCCAATACAATAGAGAGTGCAGGAAGGACCGAGTGGTGCAGGATATCCAGCATGAAGCTCAGGCTCAACTCCGGCACGCGCTGTGTACTAAAGCCGCCAAACAGCGGGAAGATCGGAATTTTGAACGCAAAGAAAAAGAGCAGCACGATGCCCATCAGGTAGAAAGGGACAGCCGAAAAAGTAAAAAACGCTGGAAAGATCACGCGCAAGAAGTAGGGGGCCTTGCCCCAGGCCAGCAGCGCGCCCACGATGGTGCCAACGGTGAAGCTGATCAGCGTGGCCGTCAACAGCAGCCCGACTGTCCAGGGAACCGTTCTTTCCAGCATCGTGATCACAGTGGCCGGGTAGTTGGAGATGGAGGGGCCGAAATCGAACCGCAGCATGTTACCTAGATAGTTCAGGTACTGGCGCCACAATGGTTGGTCCAGCCCGAACTTGGCGTTATAAGTTGCAATGATGCCGGCTATTTCTTCACTTGAAACGTTTGCACCCTGGCTCTGCAACTGCATTAGCTTATCCTGGATGGGATCCTGGCCGGACATGCGCGGGAAGAAGAAGTTGATCGTCGCCGCCAGAAACACGACAACGAAGAACTGGAGCAGCCGCTTAAAGAAGTAGTCAAAGGTCATGGTATGCCATCGATCCTATGGACTCAGTCAGCCGGATTTTACCTTCCCGGAAGCTCCAGAGCTTCCGGGAAGGTGTGTGTGACTGTGTAACTGTTGTTTGGGCTATCTCTGAGGTGCAAACAGCCCAGTGCATCGCTCAGAGCGCACTGCCTTTCATTACGGCGCGTCCGTGGCCTTGAGCTGCAGCAGCGTGTACGGGAAGCCGGTGTGCATGTGTATGCCGTTCATGTACGGATCTGTAACCGTGGACGGCCAGTTGGTCCAGTAGTGCTGGTTGTTGGCGGTCCGATTATAGAACTGCAGTACATCGGCTTCCGGGAGGTTCTGCAGCCAGATATCCATGGCCGCCTTTTCCAACTCGCGCACCTTCGCTGTGTCCGCAGTCTGGGCCAACTCTTGGACGACAGCGTCGAACTCGGGATTCGAGAACTGCGAGTAGTTATTGAGATCGCCGGTGGTGTAGCTAGACAGGGTGCGGTAGATGTCGCCCGACATTGAGGCATTGTGTCCGAACATGCCGCAGGTGTAGTTGCCTGTCCTCAGCAGGTTCTGCGTATCGGTCGGCTCGTTGTAGGAAGCGTCGATGCCGCCTTGGCGTAACATCTCGGCGATGACGGGGCCGGAATCCGAGAAGTGCGGAAGACTGACGATGTCGCACTTAATGTGTTCGCCATTAGAGTCGGCCCAGAAGCCCTCGCCGTCCTTGGTGTATCCGGCCGCCGTCAGGCGCGCATCGGCGTCGGCGGGGTCGAATAGACCGGGCTGATACTGGGCCTCAAGATCGGCGAGATTGTCGATGCTGGCCTGCAGACCCTTGAAGGTCGGGAACGGCCAGATTGACTTCTGCCCATTGCCGTCGAAGGCGAAATCGATCAGCTTATCGCGATCGATGTAGCGATTGATGGCCCAACGCACCTCCGGATTGCTCAGATGATTGTCCGTTGTGTTCATATACACCGCGGTTGGCCACCAGGAGACCATGCCGTAGGGGCCCTCGCGGCCGGTCCAGGTCGTGGCGTCCGGGTTATCTGCCAGGATCTTCTCGATGAGGTCGACGCGCAAATCGTGGGTCTGGTCGATCTCATTCTTGATCAGCGCGGTGGCCTGGCCCTGCTGGTCGGGGATGTAGACTTGCACAAAGCGTTCCACTTCGGGCAGTTCGGCGAAACCGGTGCGGCAGGCCCACCATTCGTCGCATGTCTTGACACGGTCGATGATGCGGCGGGTGTCATCGGCGTACGCGAAGCGCCACGGGCTTGTGGTCACCGGGCCGGCGCCGTCGTTGAAGTCGGTAAATTCTGCCCAGTTCTGGCCTTCCCAAATGTGTTTGGGGACGATGAAGGTGGCAGAGTCGCCCTTGGCAACGACGACTTCGTCATGGAAGCGAGGGGCAGGTGAGTTGAAGGTGATCTTCACGGTCAGGTCATCGACGGCTTCGGCCTCCTTCACAAAGGTCTTGTACACGCCGCCTTGCAAGATCTCGCTGCCGTAGTCACGCGCCGTGTTGAGGGTGTAGGCGACATCTTCAGCAGTGAAGGGTGTGCCATCGCTCCAGGTGACGCCATCGCGCAGATGGTAGGTCAGCTCAGTGGCGTCATCGTTGTACTCCCAGCTCTCGGCAAGCCACGGATACTGGTTGCCGTCGAGCATATCGGCGTAGACCAGCGGCTCGTGGAACAACCCAACGCCCTGCTGCCAGGTGCCGCCCAGATTGTACGGGCTCCACATTTCAGGCGCAAGGTAAGGCGACATGTCCGCCACGATCATGGTGCGGTTGCGCGGCACATCTTCACTCGCTACGCCGACGCCTGCCACCTCCGGCTGCACTGCGGCTTCCGTTGCAGCCTCCTCCCCGCCCGCTGCCGGCGCTGCAGGCGCGCCTGCGCCTGCGCATGCGGCAAGCACTAGGGAAACCATGATCACAAAAGTCAATACCGCGAGCACACGTCTATTCATTCTTCTATCCTCTCTGATTCTGTGTCAAGCGCTGACAATTTGTTGATGAACATGCGATTGAGCCGGCGGTGGCTCACGACGACATTCCTCCGCGCTCGTAGGTCCGCGAGCGGGAAGCAGACGACCACTGTGTTTCGTTACATGTAGTGCTCACTATGATGCTGAAAGCTGAAATGCAAGGTCAATGCCGAGGGTTGAAATAGGCCACAATGCGTTAACCCAGTTCGTGAGACAATACGAACAGCAATGTGCTAATTTGGTGTGTCGCAACTTCTGTTGAGGTGGAAGGGCTGAACGACTGTCGACCAGTATACTCTACACGGTACCGAAACGCTGGGGACGCCCAACCGCGATCTGAGTATACACCCGTACACAACGGGCCGGCAAACATTGAAACTGCCGGCGGCGGCCGCTACGCCTTCGCCTCTGCATAGATGGTCAAGGCACGCTCTCGCGCCCACTTGTGATCGACGACGGGCTCGGGATAGGTCTTGCCGATGATGCATCCTGAACTCTGCTGGACGCCCGCAGGCATTTTCCATGGTTCGTGCAGGTATTTGTCTGGGACTGTACGTAATTCAGGTACATGTTTGCGGATGTAATCACCGGCTGGATCACAGCGTTTGCTTTGAGATACTGGGTTGAAGATGCGGAAATAGGGGGCGGCATCTGTCCCTGTACCTGCGCTCCATTGCCAGCCGCCATTGTTGGCGGCCGGGTCGCCGTCAACGAGGTGCTGCATGAACCATTCCTCACCCCAGCGCCAATCGATAAGCAGATCCTTAGTCAGAAAAGATGCGACTATCATGCGCGCGCGGTTATGCATCCATCCGGTCTGCGCCAATTGACGCATGGCAGCATCGACCAGTGGATAACCCGTTTGGCCTGCGCACCACGCCTCAAAGTCGTCTTTGTTGTTGGCCCAGCGGATCTGCCGATATTTCTCACGAAAGCTGTGGCTGCGTACTTCCGGGAAATGAAAGAGGATTCCCGTGTAGAATTCGCGCCAGATCAGCTCGTCTAGCCACGTCTGCGGGCCGTCAGCTGCCGACTCGATCGAAGCCCGGTCCGCAGCAGCTACGGCATAGTCGACGGCTTTTCGCGCCGAGATCATTCCGAAGCGCAAATACGGCGACAATCTCGAGGTGCCCTCCAAGTCCACCCGATCTCGGTCTTCAGCATAGCGATAGATTGGCGCCTCCGGACCAGTCGTGAAGTGGTCCAGCAGCTCTTGTGCGGCGTGCTCTCCAGCCGGTGGCCACGGTGTCGATTCCGGCTCTGGAATGGGATCGCTTTGGATATCATTTGGCACAGAGAGCTGAACCGGCGGTTCGCCTACGGGATGTGGGAGGGTCAATGCTAGCCATTTTCGCCTGAACGGACTGTAGACGGTATATGCGCCACCATCTGCTTTTCGCACTGCATCCGGATGGTGGACGAGGGTGCCCGGCGTCAGCGTCAAGGGCACCCCACGCGCTACTTGCTCATCTCTTCGGCGTGCGTATGGAGAATAGTCTTCCTGGGCAACAATTTGGGAGGCGCCGCACTCTGCCATGAGTGACGAAAGGACATCGATGGGCGTGCCATGGCGAACAATCAGCCTACCGCCGTGTCGCCGAAGCTCATCGTCCAGCGCGCGCAGGCCGGCGTAAAGGAACGCAA
>JBJYXA010000624.1:0-6281 GCA_046259705.1 Caldilineaceae bacterium | reverse complement strand
GTTCATCTGCGCGCCACCGCCAGTTCCGGCGGCTGGCTGAATCATTCTTGGCAGTCGTTTCCCAGTTTCTTGCCAATTCCATCCGGGGCGGGTTAGTTCAGCCCCGCCCCCTGTCTGCGATTCGATAAGCCCGATTCTTGTTTCTTCCTGTCGCGCTACAGCACGCCCGTCAGCTCCAGCTCTTCGGCGAAGTGGCAGGCCACTTGGTGCCCGGGCTGGAGCTCGCGTAAGGCCGGCTCCTCCTGGGAACAGCGCTCTTGCGCGTAGCTGCAGCGCTCGTGGAAGTAGCAGCCGCTGGGCGGGTTGGAGGGACTAGGCACATCGCCCTCCAGGACGATGCGCTGGTGCTTGCGCCGTGGGTCCGGCTGGGGGATGGCCGAGAGCAGGGCCTCGGTGTAGGGGTGCAGAGGATTGCGGAACAGCTCTTTGGAGTCGGCCATCTCTACGATCTTGCCGACGTACATGACGGCCACATGGTCGCAGCTGTGCTTGATCACACTCATGTTGTGGGCAATGAAGAGATAGGTCAGGTCAAACTCGTCCTGTAGCTGTGCAATGAGGTTGAGCACCTGCGCCTGGACGGAGACGTCGAGCGCGGAGACAGGCTCGTCCAGCACGATGAAGTCCGGGTTCAGTGCCAGGGCGCGCGCGAGGCCGATGCGCTGGCGCTGGCCGCCGCTGAAGGCGTGGGGATAGCGGTTCATATACTCCGCGCTGAGGCCCACCGAGCGCAGCAACTGTGCGACGCGGTCGTCGAGCTCCTTGCCGCTGGCCACCTTATTGACCTTGAGCGGTTCGCCCACGATCTGTTTGAGGGTCAGGCGCGGGTTGAGCGACGAATACGGGTCCTGGAACATGATCTGCATGTCGCGGCGGAAGACGCGCATCTGCTTGGCGTCCATGTCTTCCACGTGGATGGGTCCCATTTCACGGTCGTAATAGACGATGTCGCCGTCCGTGGGTTCTAGCAGGCGCGTGACACAACGCCCCGTGGTGCTCTTGCCGCAACCGCTTTCGCCGACGAGGCCGAAGGTTTCGCCGCGCTGGATGGTGAAGCTCACGCCGTCCACGGCCTTTACGTAACCGGCCACGTTGCGGAAGAAGCCCTTCTTAATGGGGAAGTACATGCGCAGGTTGTCGACGTCGAGCAGGATGTCGCCGTCGGGCGCGGCTCCGTTACCCGCGGCTACGACCTGTTCCGCTACGGCCGGCGCGTTGGGAGTGGACGGGTTTCCGTTTTCTGGCAGCGATTCGGTCATGTTCGCGTGTTCTCCATAGTTCTATAGATTACAGCGCATTATCGATGTAGCGCATGGAAGAATAGAGATACGGAGCAAAATACTTGCCCCAGAAGTTTCCACCGGACATATTGGCCGTTTCATGTTCGACCAATAGACGGCAGTATCCCTGGTGTTTTGACCATTGAATCGCACGTTCCAGCAGAGCAGATCCGATTCCTTTGCTTCGAATCTCTGGTCGCACATAGGCCGATTTGACTTGGGCCGTATTCGTTTGCTCCAGCAAGAATCCTTCTGCATCTCTCGCTGATTCACCGACAATCATGTAGGCGCACGGCTCGTGATCTTCTTCGTAGACCAGGAATATATCACCATTCTGTACATGTTCTTGCAGCTCGGCAACCACTTCTTCGATTCCCGAGGGCTTTTGTATGAATATTGGTGCGTTGGGGTAATAAAGATTATGTTCGGTCTGAATGTTGGTGAGCCTGCCTATATCCTGTTCTTCATGTATCACCACATCATCACGGCCATCGACGGCTGAAAAATCTCGCAGCCGCTCCGCAAGTATAGCCCCAAACCCTAACTGATAGAGCGTCTCCTGGAGAACAGCGTCATGTGCAAAATGTCTGATCAGGTGGAGATGGGTATGTTGGTTTACCCACACTTGGGCAACGGCGCCGTACATTTGTTGATACAATTCCCGCTTACCTGTCAGAACAGCGCCGTGGCAATACTCAAGGACGATGGCCGCCTGCTGTCCTTTCCACCGAAACTGATCACCGGTAACCATATAGGCCAGAAGGTGATTGTGCTGGACAACTGCCACACCGGGATTGGTGAGTTTGGATTGAAGCGCGCCGCGTATCCATGACGGTTCATCAAGCACTCGGGACGGCAGTAATGGGCTATGTTCTTGCTCGTATTGGTAGTTTTCGATGAATAGTTCAACGGCTGCTTCAAGGTATTCCTGCGTCAGCGGGACCACGTCATATGGATGTGGCATCGACTCGAATCCTACTTGCCATAAGCTTGCCCAAATTCAAGCTCTACGGCAAAAGACAGACTGCGAGACGGGTTCACCGTAGCATTACGGCTGGCGTACACTGAGCGCCACTGTCCGCACTCCGTCAAGCAACGGCTACCGCGCAGCCGCTGCGACGGCTGGCTGATCCTGTGCTTCCTCGGCGCCGCCGTAGAGCAGACAGCGCACTTCTCTGGTGCCTTCGGGCCCGTCCAAATGGATGGGCTGGGGATCGATGCGGTCGCAGATCCCGGGCATCATCTGCGGGCAGCGCGGGTGGAAGCTGCACCCCGCGGGCACCTGCGACGGGTCCGGCACCGAGCCATGGATGACGTCGAGCCGCTCCATGGTCTCATCCTCCAGGCGCGGCAGCGAATGGAGCAGCGCGGTAAGGTAGGGATGCTTAGGGTCATGGAAGGCGGAGTCAACGTCCGTGCGCTCCACCACCTTGCCCAGGTACATGACCATGACCTCGTCACACATCTCCGCCACCACGCCCAGGTCGTGCGTGATAAAGATGATGCTCATGCCGATCTCGGCCTGCAGATCGTTCATCAGCTCCAGGATCTGCGCTTGCGTGGTCACATCCAGCGCGGTGGTCGGCTCGTCGGCGATGAGCAGGCTGGGATTGCAGCTCAGTGCGATGGCGATCATGACGCGCTGGCGCATGCCGCCGCTAAGCTGGTGCGGGTAGCTGTCGAAGATGCGCGCCGGCTCGGGCAACTGCACCTTGGCCAGCGCCTCGATGCCGCGATTGCGTCCCTCCTTCTTGTCGACGTTCTGGTGCAGCATAATGGCTTCCAGCAACTGGTTGCCCACCGTGTAGAGGGGATCCAGCGATGTCATGGGCTCCTGGAAGATCATGGCGATTTCGTTGCCGCGGATCTGGCGCATGCGCCGGCTCGTCGGGTCTAGCTTGGTGATGTCCACGCCGGTCTGCGCTGCCTCGTCCCCGTTACTGGCCCAGGGGTAATAGGTGATCGTGCCGTCGACGATCTTGCCGGGATTGGGCACCATGTTGAGTATGCTCTGCGCGGTGACGCTCTTGCCGCACCCGCTTTCGCCGACGATGCCCAGGACCTTGCCGCGTTCGACGGTGAAATCCACCCCGTCCAGGGCGTGGACGACGCCCGCGTCGGTGTAGAAGTGTGTGTGGAGGTTTTCGACCCGCAGGATGATGTCAGAGTTGGCCATAGTCGCTTGAAAATAGGAAATAGAAAATAGGAGATAGGAAACAAAAAACCAAGTAGCGGCTGTGTCGTCGCGGATTGCGGCTATCTTCTACTGACTATTTACTAACTTCCGTTCCCGATCCTTTCTGCCTCAGTGCACGTCATTCCGGTTCGCTCTTTCCGCCAAATTCCAGGTTCTTCAGCTACCTTCGGATCGTCTACCGTGCCACGTGGCTGCGCTTTTTCTAGTTCCTACCCTCTATTTACTAGCTTTGATGTTCTATCCGCTTCCTTGCTCCGCCCGACCATTCCGTCCCACGCAGCCGCCCCCTATTTCCTAACTCCTATTTCCTATCTTCTAGATCGAATACGGGTCCGCGGCGTCGCGGATGCCGTCGCCCACGAAGTTATAGGCCAGGACGGCGATGATAACAAATAGGCCGGGCATGAGCAGCCACGGTTTCTTGACGACCACACTCACCGTCTGCGCCTGCTGCAATAGCGATCCCCAGCTTACGGCGGGCGGCAGGATGCCCAGGCCGAGAAAGCTCAACGCCGTTTCCGCCAAAATCATGCCCGGAATGGCCAGCGTGGCGACCACAATGATGTGGCTCAGCGCATTGGGCATCATGTGCACCATGATGATGCGCCGGTTGGACGCGCCCGCGGCCTTGGCTGCGCTGGTGTAGTCCATCTCCCGATAGCCCATCACCTTGGCGCGCACCTGGCGCGCAAGGCCGGTCCATCCCACCAGCGACAGAATGATGGTAATCAGAAAGAATCGCTCGACCGAGCTGACGCCCAAAGGCAAGGCAGCGGCGAGGGCTGCCCACAGCGCGATATCCGGGAAGGACATGAGTATTTCGGTCAGGCGCTGGATCAGCGTATCGATGACGCCGCCGAAGTAGCCCGAGATGGTGCCCAGGAGCGAGCCGATAATGATGGTGAGGGCGACGCCGACCAGGCCGACGGTGAGTGACACGCGGCCGCCAAAGATAATACGTGAAACCATATCGCGCCCGCTGCGGTCCGTGCCGAAGAGAAAGATCTTGCCTGGTTCGTCGACGCCGTAGAAATGCAGGTCGGACTCGATCAGTCCGAAAAGCTCATACGGCACACCGTGCACGAAGAAATAGATGGGATAGATCTGGCTCGTGTCGTTTTCGTGCACCCAGTCCAGGTTCACCAAGTCAAGCGACGTAGTCGTGCCGTAGACAAAGGGGCGTAAATGGAAGTTGCCCTCGGGATCGACGAAGTGCGGCACGGTGGGCTGGCGGGCGACAAAGTCTTCGTCAGAGATGAGGTGGTTGTAGGGCGAGAAGAAGGGGGCGAAGAGGATGACTACGTACATCACGAGCAGCACCAGCAATGCGCCCACCGCGAGCCGGTTGCGCAGGAAGCGGTGCGCCATGAGGTGCGTGACCGACCACTGACCGACGTCGGCAAATACGCCCTCCGCCGCCTCGTAGACCGAATCCGTGGTGACGGACTCCTCATGTGGCGCCGTTTGTGGGATTACCTGTTCCACCATCGTCTTTGTCCTTCTACTCGACCCTATTGTTCAAGCTCGCCTCACGATTGGGTCGGAATGTCGTGCTGAGTGAAGCGAAGCATCTCGTAGGCCCGTTACTGGGACCCTTCACCGCGTTCAGGGTGATATGTACTGACTCCAGCTCGAAAACGATCCCATTCTATTCGTAGCGGATGCGCGGGTCAACGACGGCAAGCAACATGTCCGCCAAGAAGTTGCCGATGACCAACATCATGGCGAGGAACATGAGTATTGTGCCGGCCAAATACATATCCTGGTTACGCAAAGCATTGAAGTAGAGCGGCCCGGTGGTCGGCAGGCCGAGCACGATCGACACGACCAGCGAGCCGGAAATGATGGCCGGCATGCTCATGCCCAAAAGCATGATCAGCGGGTGGATGGCGTTGCGCACCGCATGTTTGACGACGACTTTTCGTTCGGTCAGACCGCGTGCGCGTGCCGCCTGCACATACTGCATATTGAGGGTGTCGAGCAGGTTGCCGCGCATCATGCGCATGAGGCCGGCGGTGCCGGCGGTGCCCACGACCATGACGGGTATGAGTAGATGTTTGGCCAGATCGAACGCTTTGGCGATGCTCCAGGGCGCGTCGATATATTCTCTGGAATAGAGGCCGCCCACGGATGCGCCGAAGTACTTCTGCGCGATCACCATGAGGACCAGGGCAAGCATGAAGCTGGGTATGGATAGGCCTGCCATGCCCACCACGGCGGCGACGTTGTCTCCGAGTTTGTATTGGTGGGTGGCCGCGTAGATGCCCAGGGGGATGGCCACCGCCCACGTAAACATGAGCGTGGAAAGCGAGATCATGACCGTGTAGCCCAGGCGCTCGAAGATGAGGTCCTTGACCTCGCGGTTGTATTCGAACGAACGGCCGAAATCACCGCGCACGAAGCCGGAAGCCCAGATCCAATACTGTATATGTAGCGGCTTGTCCAGGCCGTAGCGCCGTTTGAGCGCCTCCAGTTCTTCGGACGCGGTGTGCGTGCCCTGCATTTGCCGTTGCGCCTGGTAGACGTCGATGTAGCTGCCCGGCGGCAGGTTGATGATGGCGAAGCCGAACACCGAGATGAAGATGAGGGTGGTGATCATGTACGCCAAACGGCGAAGAATGTAGGCCAGCATAGTGGACCTCGCTTGCTACGGGTTGCTGCTCGTTCAGATCGGTTTGGACGGCTAACGGTTCGACGTTTCCATCCAGCCGGCCGCCTCGTGCGGATTGTCCCCTTGCCGGGGCCGGCGCGTGGGCGTGCCTACTGGACGGATGTGCCATTCACTTGCCTGT
The DNA here is from genome assembly GCA_046259705.1 of Caldilineaceae bacterium. Taxonomy (GTDB): domain Bacteria; phylum Chloroflexota; class Anaerolineae; order Caldilineales; family Caldilineaceae; genus JASGTU01. The sequence continues at coordinate 12 of JBJYXA010000624.1, read as the reverse complement.
CCAGTGAGCACG
>JBJYXA010000623.1:0-2334 GCA_046259705.1 Caldilineaceae bacterium | reverse complement strand
GATGAGTGACTTCGCAAGCGTCTCTGCAGCCCATGTGTATCCCCGAGCATACACGCCGAAATCGCCTCGAGGGTTGCTCGAGAATGAACTGACGAAACTTGTGTGGTCATTGAGATCGTCGTAGAACGCCATCTCGGTTCCTGGTGGGCGCGATGCTGAAGCACGCTAACTATTGAGTAGGAAAGATACGCCATGCTCAAGCTTATCACAGATGATACAGAAGGACAAACGAGATATTGTCAAATGTTGTGGACCGGCGCGACATCAGCGGCGAGTGTCTCGGAAGTGAGTATGAACAGCTCCTCTGATTCGAGGTCACACTGTAGCATCTCGGCCTCGCCGTCCGGGAACGCGACAGCCGCCTTGACGAGGGCAACGAGATGCGGTGCATTGACGCGACGCCAGCGCTGTTGAGCGGCCATGAGCAGCTTCCATGCCATGGCCAGGCCGGCCTTGCGCGAGCCGGCGCCCTTGGTCTTCTTCGTTCGTGCCTTGACGGTGGCAAAGGTCGACTCGATGGGATTGGTCGTGCGCAGATGACGCCAATGCTCGGCTGGGAAGTCAAAGAAGGTCAGCATCTGCTCCTGATCCTTGCACAGCGTTTCCACCGCTTTGGGATAACGAGCACTGTACTCTTGCTCGAAGACGGCGATCTCTTCGAGGGCGCTGGCCCGATCCGGGGCATACATGATCTCGTGCAGTTGCTCCTTGGCCTTGGCCTGCAAGCGCTTGGGCAGCTTGTCCAGCACATTCGCCAGCTTGTGCTTCCAGCAGCGCTGCTCTTTCGTTTCCGGATAGACGTCACGCAGCGCAGCCCAGAAGCCCAGGTTTCCATCGCCGATCGCCAGAACTGGCGCCACCATCCCTCGTCGCTTGAGGTCGCGCAGTACGCTGGCCCACGATTCCGTGGACTCCCGATACCCGTCCTCCAGGGCAATGACCTCCTTGCGTCCATTGGGCAAGACGCCGACGATGACCAAGCAGGCCAACCGGTCCTCTTCCAGGCGAACGTTGAAGTACACCCCATCGGCCCAGACGTAGACGTACTCCTTTCCCGCCAGCGAGCGCTTGCGCCACGTGCGGTATTCCTCTTGCCACACCTTCAGCAGCCGTGTGACCGTCGTGGCCGAGAAGCCGCTTGCTGCCGAGCCCAACAGCGCCTGCAACGCTTCCGAGAAGTCACCGGTCGACAGGCCTCGCAGGTACAGGACCGGCACCGCCTCCTCCAAGCGAGGCGAGCGTCGCATGTAGGGCGGCAGGATCTTGCTGGTAAAGGTGTGTTCCGGCCGCCGGTCATCGACCCGCGGGGCCTGGACCTTGATGCTGCCAGCGCCCATATGAACCGTCCGTTCGTGATGCGACTTGCCGTTGCGTACGACCAAGGCGTGTCCGTTCTCATCTCGCAGGTGGCGCAAGGACTCCACATATTGCTCCACCTCTACCTCCAGGGCCGCAGCGATCATGCGGCGCGCGCCTTCCCTGGCCAGCTCGTCCAACGATTGCGTGATTTCGGGCGTTTGTCCTTCTGTATCGTCTGTGGTAAGCTTGAGCACGGCGTATCCTTTCTGCGGCCTTCACCGCCGCCTAGGGTTTCACTCACCCCAAGGATACGCCGCTTCTTTTGCCACGTCAATCCACAACTTTTGATTATATCTCTCGTACGAAAAAGAGCAGCCACTGGGGCTGCCCTCGTCAACAGAGTCGCATGTCGTAGCTACACGAGGTACATGAGGACGAACACCGAGATCCCGTACAAGGCGAGGTCGACAAGGAAAGGCAAGTCTCCCAGAACGATATCTTCCGGCGTTCCTCCCTCTCTTCGGACGTGGATCAGGTATTGGTAGCGAAAGATCGCGTATAGCACAAAGGGGATCGTCAACATCATCAGTGGCTGCCCATTGCTGGTACGTGGCAGGCCCTCTGCAGAGAACGTATACAGTGAATAGGCCATGATCGCCGCCGAGGTGACGACCACGCTCATCTGGTCGATCATCTCCAGGCTATAGTGCTCCAGGCTCGACCGGTGGTTGTTCGCATTCGCGCCCAGGGTGAACAGCTCGTGACGGCGCTTGCCCACGCCCAGAAACAGCGCGAGCAGCGTCATACAGACGTACAACCAAGGGGAGAAACGCGCTACGTCGATCACCACTACCCCGGCTGCAACGCGCAGCACAAAGCCCGCCGCAATGACCATCACATCGAGGATCACGATGTGCTTCAGGTAGAACGTATAGAGCAGCATCAAGGCCAGGTAAGCAAGCAAGATCGCCCCGAGCCCGACGTTCAAGACGAACGCAGCCGGGATACAGATCCCGGGCAGCACGATCGCTGCTA
>JBJYXA010000622.1:0-2212 GCA_046259705.1 Caldilineaceae bacterium | reverse complement strand
AGATAGACCGCAGTCCGGAAGGCGGCTCACGCACTGGGCGATTGCCCGGCGCGTTCGCGGGATGCATAGCCACAAGGGCCTCCCTGTTTCCACCCTCCGAGGAAGAAACGGAACAGCGTAATCGATTCGCCGGAGTCTACGTCGGGGCGGGTCAGTGGGATGAGCCGCAGCTCAATTGACCCAAATGTTGCGTGCCGAGGTACTAATTGGCGATTGACGTATACCCCTCAATCGACGACTCTATACGCTTATGACGACATTATACCACAAAAGATATGCATCTGCGCAAATGGTTTTTTCCGATAGCCATTGTAAAAAGGCGCGCGCCGCTATCGCTGGCGCCGCCTACCCTTGTCGACAGGCGGCGCGTAAACAACAAATTACTATGCGAAATCTGCTCGCCAGATTTCCCGATGTCTGCCATTCCGTTGCTCTCAACGATGCTTCCGGGAGCAGCGGCTAGTTGGGAATATCGGATTCCAAGCCCAGTTCCCTAGCGATGGCGCGCCTGGCGTCCCTCGCCAGCTGTCGGGGGTCGTCGTTTTGCGATGGTGTTACGACGTATATCGGCCTGATATCGACGAACACGCCATGGCGGGACTTTGCCAAACGCCATATTGCGCTGCTCAGCAGTTCTCCCCTCGGCCCTCGCCATATTGCAACGTCCGGTTGGCTATAATGAATAGCACAGACCAGATAGGGAATCTGGTATTCTACTGCAATCTCGAAGGCGCCGAAGCTGAACGGCAGAATTCGGTCCCCTTGGCCCAATCTGCCTTCAGGAAATACGACCAGCGGCGGATACTGTGAGCGAGTTAGCGCACGGGCCATCGCATTCCTGGCCTGGCTTCGGGATGTCTTGTCTTCGCGACGCACGAAGATAGTTCCCGCCTGAGCTGCCATCCAGCCTGATACGGGACGCAGACGGACCTCGATCGCGGCTAAGAAGCGTACCGGCCCTACCGACACTAGGGCAAGCGCTTCCAAGTAGGAGGTGTGATTCGCAAAGATGAATCCTCCATACCCACAAATCGACTCGCCGCCGAAGCAATTGACGCGCACGTTCATGATTAGGTTGAAAATGCGCGCGAGGATTACGACCACCCAGAGCGATGCAGGTGCGTTGTGGATTTGGAACGGGTATAAAGAAGCTACAAATAACGGTACAAGACCGGCAAAAGCAACAGTGACTACGGCTGCCATACGCAGAACGCCAATGATTGTGTTCAAGTGCAGAATTCCACAGCCCTCTTGGTATGGCGTGATTTTCCTATACCGATATTGAGAATGCCCAGACGCCTGGATCTGCAAATCGGCCAGCGACGTCGCCTGGCGACGTCGCTCAATTTCCTTTGGGATGTCGGCGTCATGCAAGCCGCTAAATGGGCGCCGGGACTCGATCGGGAGAATCTGCCGAATTACATCGATATTTCAATGCGCAGACGACTATGAAACGGTAGACGACCGCCATGCAATCGCCAAGTATTCGCGTTCGTAACCTAGGTAGATTAACCGCTAGAACTGAACATGTAGCCGTGTCCAGGTACCGTAACAATATAGTGAGGATCAGTAGGGTCAGCTTCGATTTTCTGCCGCGCGCGGTAGACAAGACTTTTCAGAAGCGTACCATTGTCACGGTCGTAGTCCGTCCAAAGCTGTTCTGTGAGCAAGCTGGAATCAAGAATTCGACCTTGGCTGCCGATAAGCAATTGCAGCAAGCGAAATTCCAGATCCGACAACTTCACGATGTTGCCTTCTGGAGTATGAACGAGACGCCTAGTCGAATATAGTCTGAAACCGGCGGCCTTGCTGTAGTTCTTTCGACTACGGTCGACATGGTCAGACTGTTTGAGCCAGGCCAGAATCTTTGCTTGCAGCAAATTCACACCGATAGGCTTGGTGATGCATTCAGCAACTCCTGCATCGTACGCCTTAAGCTGGTAGCGTTCATCGCGTTCGTATGTAACCAGGAGCAGCGGTCCACTGAAGTGCGTAGCGATCTCACGGACTTTGCATGGCAGATCGGAATTCGCTTGGTTGAGTTCAAACACGACGAGATCGCACAAACTTGGGACATCAGCTATCGAACCAAACTCATTGAGGCGGACCGCCATGGCCTGGATGTGTTTCCTGCGCAAGGCGAAACTGTGCACCTCAGTCTCGGCCAAATCATCGGTGAGGAAGAGCACTCTCGGTTGGGCAACGGCGCCCG
>JBJYXA010000621.1:0-39929 GCA_046259705.1 Caldilineaceae bacterium | reverse complement strand
GGTAGCGCCTACTTCGCTGCCTACCGATACGCCGGTACCTCCGACCGCAATACCTCAACTACCAGCACAGGTACCGGAGGTGCGGTTTAGCGAAATTATGGCGAACCCGGCTGCTGTCGCCGACGAGGCCGGTGAGTGGCTGGAATTGCATAATGCGGGCAGCATAGCCGCGAATCTCAACGGCTGGCGCTTGGCCGACCGAGACACGGACAGCCACACGATCGCGTTTGACGTCTGGTTGCAGCCGGGCGGCTATCTCGTGTTGGGCTGCAACCCCGATACGTACACAAACGGCGGCGTCACTGTCTCGTATATGTACGATCACCTGGCGTTGGCCAACGAAAGCGATGAGCTTTTGTTGTTCGCGCCCGGAGGCAGTGTAGTGGACCAGGTCGATTGGGGCGATGGTACAGCGTTGCGCATACCCAAGGGTGCCAGCCTGGAGCGGATCGGTTTCGATGCGCAGGGCGGTTGGGCGACTGCTGCGCAGCCGTGGCCGGGTTCCGCGGGAGATTTGGGCAGCCCCGGCGCCCCATACTCGCCGCCTCCGGTATCGCCAACGGACACCGCCGTTCCCACTGAAGCGCCAGCGGCCACGCCAACGTTTACCTCTGTGCCCCCTGCGATAGCACCGCAGATTCGGCTGAGCGAATTCATGGCCAATCCGGCTGCAGCCTCGGACGAAGACGGTGAGTGGGTAGAAGTGCACAACGCAGGACCAGAAACCGTCAACTTGAATGGGTGGCGACTGGTCGACCTTGATCGGGACGGCTATACGATTACGGGCGATCTGTGGATACAACCGGGAGAGTATGTCGTGTTGGGCCGCAACGGAGATGTTCACGCCAACGGCGGTGTGCCGGTTTCACATGTATACCATAGCCTCGCCCTTGCCAACGAGACAGACGAGCTTTTGCTGCTTGCGCCATGGGGAGCCGAAGTCGATCGCGTGCTGTGGGGTGAAGACACCTCATTACGCATCGCGAAAGGCGCGAGTCTGGAGAGGACGGGGTTTTCCGAATCTACCACTTGGGTTACTGCCGTGCAGCCGTGGGTTGGCTCCGCGGGCGATTACGGCAGTCCTGGCATGCCTTACATTCCCGCTTCGCCGTCTACGCCTACGCCCGCACCAGCGCCAGCGATGCAAAGCTGGCCCGCCATTGATTCACCTTCTCCCGTAGTGATCGACGAAGTGTACGCCGATGGATCGGAACACGAATTCGTGGCGTTGACCAACATTGGCGAAGCGGTCATCGACTTGGACGGCTGGTTCATTGGAGACGCAGAGACGCCTGACGACGGTGAGGGGGTCTATCTGCTCCCCGAGAGATTATTGTACCCAGGCGAGCTCGTCACTCTAGCGCGCAACGGGTCGGCGTTTTTCGGACGGTGGGGATTTGTGCCCGATGCCGAGTTCGAGGACACCGATCCTTCGATCCCCACGCTCAAGCGCAGTAAGCAATGGGGGACCGGATCATTTGCGCTCAACGACCGCGGCGACGAGGTTCTCCTCCTGACGCCCACCGGCCAAATCGCAGACGCGGTAGCCTACGGAGACGGTGCGTACAGCTCCGTTCACCTGACCGGTCTACTCAGAGCTGCGGACGGCTATAGCTTGCAACGCGTGCCCGGTTTTCGCTATCCGCAGGTACCGGATGTCCGATACCGCTATTTGGTCGCTCCACCGCTCCCCGCCTCTGTGCGTAGCTTGCCCCAGTCGATCGAGACACTTCATCCTGATCTGGGTGACGGCCTCGTTGCAACATGGGGAACGATGGGCGCACACAGCAATTTCTCTGACGGCCAGGCGCCGCCCCACTACCTAGCCGCTATGGCTTCAGCAAGTGGGTTGAACTTCATTAGCTTTGCGGATATCGATACCGTGCATGACCGAGCGGTACTCGGCAATACCGGTTCAGCAGTCTACCTGCCGGCATGGCGCTGGAAGAACAGCGACGGCGCAAGCGCTATCATCTATAGCACCACCCGCGAAAATCTAGATTCCTGGGCGGATGTACGCGAGTTCCTCAACGCTAACGACGCCGTAGCCCAGTCTCTCGTCGATGAACCGCCGTCGATCCGCAACCTGGCGTCGGCCAGCGCCGATCGTATGCATGCGAACAACTTGGGCGCACTGCTGCGCAGTTGGCGAGTGTCCGGACTGCCTCTACTTCCGGGCGGAAACGGGATCCCCAGCACTGACGGCGTCGGTTCCAGTGAACCGCGCTACACAGGCCTGGCAGTGGATAGGCCTGACCTAACGGGTATACATAACGCGATCTCCGCGCGCCGGGGCTGGGTGGCTTCCGCACCCGGGATATGGCTGACCTTACGCGTTCGCAACGGGGCATGGATGGGTCAAGAGATAGCGGCCAACGGCGACGTCGAACTGGAAATCCAGTACGGGGACGGCGCCGGACAACCGGCGGGTCTCACCCTCTGGCAGGACGATAAGCCCCTTCGGCAATGCGATTCGTTCAGGAGCGGCGAACTGTGGCTGGTGCGTGTGCCTGTCGCTTCGGATAGCTTTGTATATGCGACGGCAACGCAACTCGACGGAGACTTTGCGGTCACGGCACCGCTGAAGGTAAAGCCGTCTGTAGATGAGCCAACAGCGCAGGACAACGGCGCACCTGATAGCGAAGAGCCTGAAGACTCCGATAGCCGTGGCGACGACGGCGAGCGTAGCATGCGCGCAGACATGGCTGTCAAGGTAGAGCAAGGTCAGGCTCCAGGTGTGCCCGGTTCACTAGCTTATGCCAAGTTGCTGGGACTCGGTGCCGAGGTAGAGTTCCGCGCGCAAGTGGTTGCACCGCCTGGTCTCTTCAATTCAGCGATTTACGTGGCAGAACCCGCTGCTGATGGCGCCAGCGCAACAGCCGGCTTGGGAATGCAGGTGTACCTAAGCACCGGTGAGTATCAGGAGATGACCGAGGGAGACTGGGTACTCGTACGCGGACGCATCCACTCGTTTCGAGGGGAATTGGAGCTTCTCTGCGAGAAGCCAGACAACGTGTGGCGTTTCGACGCGGGCCAGCGGCTCGAGCCATTGCCGATCAAGGCGTACGAGGTCAACGAAAGCCTCGAAGGTCGCCTAGTGACGTTTACGGGCGCCGTGACGAAGTGGCAGGGAGACAGCTTCTACCTTTGTGACCCGGAACAACCGGATATCGAGACCCGAGTCACGGTGCGCAGCAGCCTCGATTGGCGACGCCCTTATGTCAATATAGGTGAGCTGTGGAGCGTCACCGGAATTGTCAGCCAGTTTGCCAAGGAACACCCCTGGAATGGCGGCTACCGGGTCTTGGTCCGCTATGAAAACGACCTGGCGAGGTTGTCGCGTCGTTAGGCGGCTGCGGGCTATTCGTTGCGCGTCTGCCAGTTTGGTTCTTGAGGGCAAAGAAAAGGCAGGCCACGAATCATGTGCCTGCCTATTTTCTATTCTATTGTAGCTACTGCGTACGGTTGCGCCAGTGAAAGCCTCGCGTTAGCTGGCGCCGCCCGTGTATTGTGAAGCGTATGGGATTTCCTTGCGTCGTTCGTAGACGCCACCCCACTGCATCACGTCGAGCAGCACGCCTAGAATGACCCAAAGCCACGCCCAGCCGGTAACGCCGTTGGGCGCTTGCCATGAAAGCATGTACATTATCGTCGCATACGGCAAGAAAATAATGCCGAGGAGCGGCCAAATCCAGCTGCTCCAGACTATACTCCACCGCGGCTCATTGAATATCCAGGCCAGAATGAGGAACAGACGCGGCGCCGCGGCAAAACCGAATGCCAGAAGGCAGGCGCAACCAAGTCCTAGAATCATGAGTTCACCTCTCTTTTACAGTGATAAATGACGAAAAACATCGCAACCACAATATATAATTATGTCATCGATTGTGCGCTAAGATTACGATAACACCGAATTCATAAATAGACAAACGGCCTCGCTGAGATGTTTCCTACAAAATGGCACTGCCAGCAGGTGGAAAGGAACCTCATGAAACGCTTACACATTGCAGAACTTAGGCCCGGCAACAGCGTATTGCTGCCAGAGATCCTTGGAGATGCTAAGGTCGCTACTGGTGGCGTCTATGTCTTCCAACCGGGAGAGACCGCGCATCCAGAGGCGCGTCATGTGCACGACGTAGACGAGGTATTCATGTTCGTGCAAGGAGCCGGTGTGCTGCCCATCGACGGCGTGGATTACGACATCGAGGCGGGAGACGTTGTCATTGTCGAGGCCGGCGAAGACCACCATACGCGCAGTTCCGTTGAAGATCCGCTTGTCGCCGCGTGGTGGTTAATGGATCGCTGACCAATCAGGAGACGCTACCTAGGGACGGTTCCGCCCAGGCCTCGAACACAGCCTCGATGTTCTCGGCAGGTGTATCATTGGCCCACTCGCACTGTGCTATGACTCCACCGCGGCCGTCGTCGAGCGCTCGGCGCACACGATATACGGCCTCACGCACGTCCTGCGGCGTGCCAAACGGAAGCGCCTTCTGGCGGTCGATTTCGCCCCAGAAGGTTATCTTCCCTTTGTGTTTGCGCCCCATTTCCTCAATGTCCATGCAGAATAATTGAGAATTAACTGCGTCCACACCGATCTCGATTAGGTCAGGGAAGATCGCGGAAATCTGACCGTCAGAGTGGAAGAATGCGAACTTGCCGGCGTCGTGAATAATCTGCACATATTCCGCATATAACGGCTTGAAAAGCTTTCGCCATTGCCGCGGCGAAATGAGCAGACTGGACTGCGAGCCCCAATCGTCTTTGAACATGATAGCGTCAGCGGCGACAGGCGCTAGGAGATGGAGTTGCCTTACGTTGAATTCGTGGAGCATGCCCAGCAATGCCAGCATATTGGGAGTCTCATAGCCGAAGTCAAGCATGATATTCTCGAAGCCGCGCAAAAAGAGCAACCGCTGAAATGGTTCTACCGTCGAAGAGCAGAGGACGAAGCGGTCCGTTTCGGCGTAGTACGGGATACCGGGTGATAAGTCAATTTCATCAAGGAGCTCATACGGCGGAACAAAGCTAGTGAAGTTGGACCAATCGGCCAAACGCGGACGAACCACCTCACCGACGACGCCCGGTTCCAGAACCTCCCATTCACAACCCCATTCATCTACGTACCGGCCCGTAAACGTGGGCGTCGGCTGCCGTGGTCCACCGGGCGACGTTGCATACAGCGGGTTTTTCTCCACCTCTTGCATTTCGAGGCTTTTTGCCCTGGCGGCTTCCGGCTGCTTACGATAGGTTAGGGGCGCACGAGCGAAATCAGTCGGATAGCGACCCAGGACATCGGCGAGTTCTTCGCCATACCAGATTGGAACGGTCCCCAGCATCCACAGGTCGCGCGGCGCGCGATCCGGGCCTTCGAACCTTAGTGTTCGGCGTACGCGTTCACGAGACGTCATAAGTGACATGGGTACTCACCCGGGATGTGGTTGTAAAGAAATACGGCGCTAACGTTGGGCCGATGGCTCGATTGTGGATCCAGTCCAATTGTACATCGAGCCTGCGGACGTGGCATAGTCATGGCCGGTGATACAAGCGCTGATTGGCAGCCAACGATGGAAAGGATAGTTCCGTGTGTAGGAATATACGCAGGTTGTATAACATCGATCCGCCGGCATCCGGGGCGGAGGTTCATGATGCCGCGCTGCAGTTCGTGCGCAAGGTGAGTGGGTACAGAGAACCTTCTCAAGCCAACGCGGCAGCATTTGAGCACGCAGTGGAGGAAGTGGCGCGTGCGGTGCAGGAGCTGCTTGTTTCACTGGAAACCACCGCGCCGCCGCGAGATAGGGAAGTGGACGCTACGAGAGCTCGAGAACGGGCGGCAAAGCGCTATGGCGAAGCGGCCGCCTAGCGTATACCAAGGAAGGTCTGGATGCGCGCCCGCAGGCTTGGTCCATGGAATTGAGGTTGATCCGCCATCGCGTTTGCCGAGGCGATCCTAGCCGCCTCGGATTCCTGCATACGCTTCTCAACCACGTCTGACAGCGCCACCAGGCTCTTCAAGTCACCCGCTAGTACCTCTGCCAGCGCGTTCTTGTCGACGACGACGACCTCTGTCTCGTCCTCCGCCACCACGGAGGCCGATCGGCGTTCACCGGTCAGTAAACTCATCTCACCGAAAAAGTCCCCGGGCGGAATATGCGCCAGTGTAGTGACGCGCCCATTGTCGTGTTTCGCCTCCACGCGCGCCTGACCGGACCTGATGACGAAAAGCGAGTCGCCAGTGTCGCCCTGGTGGACCAGGACTTCGCCGGTGGTATAGAGGCGTATAGCGGCGCGTTCGGCGAGATGGAGAATCTGCTCATCCGTCAGCGTCGCAAAGATAGAGAGCGGACGTAATGAGTCAAAGGCCTTGGCTACGGCCGCCTCTGTCGCGGCTGCCGACCGCGCTTCCGTCTGATGCTGCACTGTGACATCGCGAATTGGGAACGGAACCGCCATCCCATTACGACGGATCGCGTACCAGATGCGAGTCATGACTTCATCGTGTATGGTATATCTGCGCGAGTAATCGTCAATCCAGAAGCGCACGTCATAGACCACCGCGGAATCCGCAAACTCTGACAACAACACCTCTGGTATGGGCGAAGACAAGATACCTTTGACTTCGCGAATCGCGTCGATAAGTACGCGCTTCACTTCCGCGGGTGGATCGGAGTAGGAGAGCCCGACCTGCGCATGAATCCGCTGCACTACGGTTGGGCGGGAATAGTTGACAATGTCCTGGCGCGCCGTGTTGGCATTGGAAACGACCACATGGTTATTGTCGAAGGTGCGCAGTGTGATCGTGCGCCAGTTCATGCGCATGATCTCGCCCTCGTTGCCATTGATGTTCGCCCAGTCGCCTACCACGAACGGCCGGTCCATTTGCAGTGCCAGGCCTGCGATGATATTCCCGAGCGTATCCTGCAGGGATAGACCAATAACGGCTGAGACCACGGTCGACGTCACAACCAGCGCCGTGAGATTGACGTCGAAAATGCGGTACAGGATGAATAAAACAACAGCGGCCAATACGACAACGTTGAAAATATCGATCAGCAGCCTGGGTACCTGAAACCCGCGTCGCCGGCCGACGATATTGCTCCAAAGCAGTACGTCCAGTGCTTGTAGAATGACGTTGGTTCCGAGCAATATCACCGCAGACTGCGCTAGTTCAACGGAGAGTTGCTGCGGTTCAGCGCCGGCGCCGCGCAAAACCAGGTAGACGCCGGTGGACAGCACCAGACCGATTATCGAAACGCGCAGCCGCTGTATTAGCGGAAACCCACGCGTAAGCCAGAGGATGGCCGACACGCCAAGGCCCAAAGCGATGGCTAGAAGGATGCTGGTAATCAGATTACCGCTAAAGCTCATGGCGCCAAATACCCCGGGTTGCGTAGACGCAAGTAGCGCGCTCGGAACCATCAATCACAAATTCCCCGACCGGATTCGCGAGTGAAGTACAGAGGCACCACGCCCAACCGGTACAAGCAAGAAGACTCCGTAGGCAACCCGCGTCGAAAGTCGATCTGAGTTCGAAAGTGCAGTGTACGGACACAGTCTTGGCCTGTCAATCGGCCGCGCTCGTCCATGCCACTTCGCCGTGCAGAGCCAGGGGCGACCAGGCGGATTTCTTGGACAGCGGATTCAAAACATATACAATAACGATGGCTGTTCTCAACGGTCTGGCTGCCCCCACTGGAAGCATGACGGTAGTGAAAAGAACAGGGCGACCGGCACAATTACTCCCCAATCACATTCAACTGGCTGGCTCATTTCGCCAGCCGGGATGCATCGATGATGAAAGCATCCTGTCTATCCGACATCTGCCCGTTCACAATCCGAAGAGGAATTGAGCTATGAAAAAGATCATCAACAAACCTGCTGATTTCGTACCCGAAATGCTGGATGGGCTATTGAAAGCCTATCCGGATCAACTGAGCTATGAAGAAGAGATACAGTGCATCGTGCGGGCCGATGCGCCTGTCGAGGGCAAGGTCGCGCTGGCCACCGGCGGCGGTTCGGGCCATCTGCCTGTCTTCCTGGGTTACGTTGGTAAAGGATTACTCGACGGTTGTGCCGTAGGCGGTGTGTTCAACTCGCCGAGCGCCGACCAAATGTTGATTGTAACGAAACGCATCAACGGCGGCAAAGGCGTAGTATACATCTACGGCAACTACAGCGGCGATGTTATGAACTTCGACATGGCCAGTGAAATGGCAGAGATGGATGATATCGAGGTTCGGACGGTGCTGGTAAGGGAAGATGTGGCATCGGCTCCACCCGAAGAAGCTAGCCGCAGGCGAGGCGTCGCGGGAATGGTCTTTGCCTTCAAGTGCGCTGGCGCCAAAGCCGACAAGGGTGGTTCGCTCGACGAAGTCGCTGCGGCTGCGGAGAAAGCGCTTGCGAACACGCGCTCCATGGGTGTCGCGCTAAGTCCATGTACAGTGCCGATGGCCGGCACGCCCACGTTCACAATTGGTGAAGATGAGATGGAAATAGGCATGGGCATCCACGGGGAACCAGGAGTCAAACGCGAAAAACTTCAAACTGCTGACCAGATCACCGAGCGCATGATGTCCGCCATCCTAGAGGACCTGAAACCTGCCTCCGGTGATGAGGTCGCCGTGATGGTGAACGGCCTTGGCGCAACGCCGCCGGAGGAGCTGTTTATCATCTACCGCAAGGCGTATGACATACTGGCAGACAAGGGGATCAGCGTGTACCGCCCGTATATTGGCGAATATGCCACGTCGATGGAGATGGCCGGAGCGTCGATTACGATTATGCGCGTGGATGACGAGTTGAAGGAACTTCTGGATCATCCGGCGAAGTCTCCGTTCTTTGTCCAGACGTAGACTACCGGACGAGTGCTCCGGGTTGCCGGCGGTAAGCCCTGGGTCTCTAGACCTGCTGCTCGGAAGCCGATCCCTTTTGAGCCTAACGTCCTGCAGAATAGATGCAAAGAAGGTGCAGAAGTAGAACTGGGGAAAATTCATGGCGCAGACAATCCAAGGTGCGGATGTAGCGGAAGCGCTGAAACGCGCGAGCCAGGTACTGGTAGAACAAGAAGACTATCTGACCAAGTTGGACCAGGCGATCGGCGACGGTGATATGGGTATCACCATGGGCCGCATAGGCGAGGCGCTGCTGGTCTACGTAGATGAGAACGACGTCGAGGATATCGGCCAGTATCTTGCCAAAGCCGGAATGACTGCCAATCGTGCCGGTCCGTCAACGATGGGAACGTTGCTTTCGACGATGCTGATGCGAGCAGGTAAGGCCGTGCGCGGCAAATCGGAACTGACCATGCAGGACTTGGCGGAGATGTTCGTCGCCGCAGATGAAGGCGTCGCTGAACGAGGCAAAGCTAATCTCGGCGACAAAACGATCCGCGACGCGTTGACGCCGGCGCAGGAGGCTTTCTCCGCGGCAGTGACTGAGGGCGCCTCCCGTGCCGAAGCATGGCATCGAGCAGTTGCTGCGGCAAAGGCCGGGCGCGATAGCGTGACCCCCCAACGCAGCAAGATGGGTCGCGCCGGCTGGGTTGGCGAGCGCACAGAGGGTCAGGTTGATCCCGGGTGCGAAATGCTAGTACTTGTCATGGAGTCAGTCGCCTAAGCAATAGCAAAGCGATCCGCCTGACGATCGCCATTTGCTCTTGCTTACTCCGGCCATTTGTCAGTCACATCTGTCAGTCACATCGGAGCCGAACATGAAAACTCGCGCCGCCGTGATAGTTGAGCCCAATACTCCCTTCATCCTCGAGGAGATCGAGCTACTGCCGCCGCAGAAGGAAGAGGTGCAGATCCGTGTGGCGGCCGCGGGCGTCTGTCGCAGCGACTGGAACGTACTAACAGGAGACACGAAGCACCCGATGCCGGTGGTTACCGGTCACGAAGGCGCCGGATACGTCGAAGCGGTGGGACCGGGCGTCACCCACGTGCAACCGGGCGATCGCGTTGCACTGAATTGGGCGCCGAACTGTGGTGAATGCTTCTACTGCCTCAATGATCGGCCCAGCCTCTGTGAAACATATGTCGATGCTATTTGGGCAGGCACCATGATGGACGGCACTGCGCGCATGTTCAAGGATGGCCAGCCCCTTTATCAATTCTGCTCTCTGGGTTGTTTTGCCGAGCACACGGTCGTGCCTGCCATCAGTTGCGTGCGCATCCCCGACGGTACGCCGCTGGGCATCGCCGCGCTGATTGGGTGTGCCGTGACCACGGGCGTAGGGGCCGCGGTCAATACCGCCAAGGTGAAGGCAGGGAGCAACGTTGTCGTCTACGGCGCCGGCGGTGTGGGACTAAATGTAGTGATGGGTGCGAAGCTGTCCGGGGCAAAGACAATTATTGCCGTAGACCGCGCGCCAGCGAAGCGCGAAATCGCTATTTCGTTTGGGGCAACAGACTATGTGCCCGCAGGACCGGGCGCTGTGGAAGCAGTCCGTTCGCTGACCGAGGGACGCGGGGCGGATTATGCGTTCGAGGCAACGGGCATCCCCGCCGTGCAGGAAGAGTGCCTGGAAGCGGTTCGGCCAGGCGGATTGGTAGTGTTTGCGGGCTTGGCGCCCATGGGCAGCGTGACCAACCTACCGGGTGCAGTGCTGACACGAACAGAGAAGACCGTGACCGGCAGCTATTATGGAACCACCAATACCAAGCGGGACTTCCCGCAGTATGCCGATCTTTACATGCGCGGACTTCTAGATCTGGATCGTCTGATCTCCAAGACCTACAGCCTGGACGAGATAAACGAAGCCTATGCGGACATGCGTACCGGAGGCATGGCACGCGGCGTACTCGTATTGGATGAATCCGCATTGGCTTGATATGGAATAACGCTAGGGGAACGCTTTGGGATCGCTTTACCTTTATACTGTCACCCCAACAGGCCGTAATACGCGCTAATTGGTGCTTTGAGGTCTGGTCGAACTTATCGGATGGGCCGCCGGCACTCTTCTGCCGGCGCACCCTATAGCTAGAGCTGAGCGCTGTCCCCCGATGTGCTCAGCTCTATTTTGTTGGCATGCGGTCCGCTTCTCAGACAGGCCAACCCGCCCATGAGGCGTCTCCAGGGGTGCTGCCGCATTGAGGTGAGCATCGCATCTCGGGACGAATGGCCAGGAATACCGTTAGTCATAGACTCGCCAGCCCAGGCTGTCCGGATCCATCCCTGCAATATCGTCCAGCGCCAGCTTGACGTACTTGCCAACGGCTGTGGCGGCCACCTCCCCGTCGGGCAGCAACAATTCACCCGTTCCTTGAAAGAAACGCTCACGTTCATGCGTAATGCGTCCCGCCGCAGATAGTTGAACATCCAGCGGCACCGGTTTGTGAAACTGGACGTTGATTTCTACGGTGACGCCCCAGACCGGCGGATGAATAGGGTCTTCAGCTTCGATGTTTATGGCACGGCCGATAGTCTCATCGAGAATACCCGTAATGACCCCGCCGTGCATACGGCCGGGATAGCCTTGGTGATTCTCTTGTCCCGTGAAGTAGGCAATGATTTCCGGTACGCCATCATCGCGGCGCCGTTCATAGAATTCGACGTGCACTCCTGAGACGTTCTTCACACCGCAGATGAAGCAGTCGTAGCTATTGGGTTGTTTGTTCATGACCCGGACTTACCTAAAATATCAAATTGAAGTTCTACGAAGCTTAGGCGGCGATCAGCTTGTGACGGCCCGGCCTGAGATTCGAGACCTCTCTCACGTCAGCGCTGGTAACGTGACCTAAGCTTGCCACGTCGCGCCAAGGACACGCAGCCAGTTCTTGTACGCGATTTTGCGCAGAGCCGATTCGTCATAACCGGCAGATCCCAGCGCTGCCATCAGCTTGGGCAAACCGGCTACATCGCGTAGTTCCGCGGGCATGGTCGCGCCATCAAAGTCGGATCCTAACGCCACGTGGTCAATGCCCATATGCTCGACCATATAGTCTACATGCTGAACGATCGTGGTAAGTGGCGTATCGGAATCCACCTTTCCATCCGGTCGCAGGAAACCTACGTGGTAATTGACACCTACTACGCCGCCGGAATCCCGCACAGCAGCCAACTGCGCATCAGTCAAGTTGCGAGACACGGGACAAATGGCGTGCACGCCGGAGTGCGTGGCAACCAGTGGCTTGCTGGAAATCCGTGCGACGTCCCAAAAACCCTTTTCGTTGAGATGCGACAGGTCGATCATAACGCCGAGCTCATTACAGGCATGCACCAGCCTTTTGCCGGCATCCGTCAAGCCGGGGCCAGTATCCGGAGAACTGGGAAATGCAAAAGGAACGCCGTGACCGAACTCGTTGGATCGGCTCCATGTAATGCCCAGGGAGCGCAGCCCCGCCTGGACCAAGACCTCAAGCGCATTCAAACCGGAATCGATGGCTTCCGCACCCTCGATGTGGAAGATCATGGCCAGAGTTCCAACTTCCAGACAGTGTTCAAGTTCACCGACCGTACGAACCACGGCGGTCTGCCCGTGTGATTCCCGTTCCAACCGGAATAGATACGCGGCCATACCCATGGTGTACTCCAGGGCGCTGGCATGGTCGACGGGCGCCATGCGCGGGGATGCCTGTGCATCTGCGCTGGAAGTATGTGCGGGATCAGCCACGCCGGCGCTGGCCGGCGTAAAGATCGCGAAGAACCCGCCGCCGAGGCCGCCCTTGCGCGCGCGGGGCAGATCGATATGCCCTGACTCGCTCTCCTCGAAGAAGGAACGGCGACTGCCCTCGCCGTTGTTGTACAGATCAAGCACGGTATCGTTGTGGCCATCGATGATAGGAATGCTGGAACTCATAGTGCGTCCTTTCGACGAGTGAGCCCGTGCGGAAGACTGTGAAACCGCCCAGGTCGTATGATAGCTAGACTGCGTATGGGCAGGCGTTCCTCCAGACAGAGACCGCCACAGCCCTTGCAGATATATACGCGATCCTGAAGTCTACAGATTGGGACATACGGCGCGGATGACGTCAGTTACATATCGAAGTTCCTCTGCCGGCAGCGACGACGCGGATGGCAAGTAAAAGCCGTCACGACAGAGTTGCTCGGCGCCGGGGTATCGCTCCCCTTTGAACGCCTCCCAGTAGATAGGCTGGCAATGCATTGGGATGAAGAATGTGCGTGTCTCGATCCCATGACCTGCCAGTTCGGCGCGCAACTCATCCCGGCTCAGCCCATATTCTCCTTCATCCACCAAGATGCCGTACATCCAGTACACATTCTTGGCCCACTCCGCCTCCGGGGGGGTGGTGATCCCGGGTATTTCGCAGAGGCGACTGCTGTACGCCGCGGCGTTCCTTCGGCGGTCCGCCACGAACTGCTCCAGTTGCTCTACCTGCGCCAATCCGACTGCCGCCTGCAGGTTGGTCATGCGGTAATTGAAACCCACGAACTTATGCCAGAAATGGCGCTCCTCGCTGAAGGCATGGTCGCGCAAATTCCATGCCAACTTGGCGATCTCGCGATCGTTGGTGGTAACCATTCCACCTTCGCCCGTCGTGATAATCTTGTTGCCGTAGAAGCTGAAGCCGGCTGCATCGCCGAGGCTACCACAGCGTCTGCCTTTGTACTCAGCGCCATGCGCTTCGGCGGCATCCTCGATAATGGCGATGCCGTGCTGCTGGGCCAGCTGGATGAGCGGGTCCATATCGACGGGATGGCCATAGATATGCACTGGAATTATCGCTTTCGTGCGCGGCGTAATCTTGTCGGCTACCTGTTGCACGTCCATCTGCCAGTATTCAAGTTCGCTGTCTACCAACACTGGCGTCGCGCCACAATAGGTAACGGCGTTGATAGTAGCGATCATGGTGAACGTGGGCAGGATGACTTCGTCTCCCGGCCCCAGCCCCAACGTGGCAAGCGCGAGGTGCATTGCGACGGTGCCGTTAGCGCAGGCGATTCCATAGCGTGTGCCGCACGCCTCAGCGAATTCAGCTTCAAAATCACGGATAAAGCTGCCCGCTGACGATATCCAGTTGGTTTCAATTGCTTGCTGCACATATTTCATTTCGTTGCCCGTCAGCGTCGGTTCACAGACCGGGATGATGGAGCGACGGGTCGTCTCCTCAAAGCTGGGAATGGCGCGATAGCGGACGCGCACCTCGGGATCGGCGAACGGGATAATGTCTGCCAGATCACCCATCTCTTCAAGGGTCAATTCGGCTGGTTTAAGCATAAGCTGGTATCCTCGGCAACGATGAGTCTCCGCCATCTCTACCTCATTGGCGAACCAGTGCACATTGTACCGTACAGGAACGCGCTAGCGGCAATACGGCACGTTGTTCAGTGCCGGACGCAAGCAGTCTAGCCGTCGACGGCCAGACTCACGATTGTCTCTACATACTTGCGCCCCTTGACAAGGTAGTCCCATAGATTCGCACCGGTCTTACTCTCGCCAGCGGAACGCGGAACGCAAACATACGCGACTTCAACCACTGCGAAACCAACTCTGCGCGCCCGCGTCAGTAGTCGAATGCAGTACTCGCCGTAGTCGCCGCGCAGGCGAACCATCCGAAAGACGTGTGCGCGCCCCGCTATGAAGCCGCTGGTGTAGTCGTGGAGACCCGCGCCGAGCAACAGCATCGCAAAATGGTTGATGATCCAGCTCAACGTGCGGGCCATGAATCCGTGGGCAATATCGGCGCCTCCGGGTATCCAGCGCGATCCGGCGGCAAGATCGGCGCCTCCATGCACGATCTCACCCACCAGTTTGGGCACATCTTGCGGAGGCATGGACAGGTCACAGTCCATCCAAGTAACGATATCGGCCCCGAACGTATAAATTGCGGTGTCGATCCCTCGCTGAATGGCACTGGTCAGGCCGCGCTCGTGCATACGGCGGATGAGCACCACACGTGTTTGCCCATCGCGGTTCTCACGCGCCGCTATCTGCCGAACGACGCGCCAAGTTCCATCCGGCGAATCATCATCGACGACGAGCACCATGTGGCGTGTGATCGCGCTGTTCAGGATGCCGTATATCAACGGCTGGATGTTGGCCGCCTCATTATACGTGGGCAATACGGTGCAAACTAAGGGGTCATTCATTGATTATGCCCTTGGATTCCGGAACTGTGACTGAGGTGGTCATCGCGTATTTTGCGCGCCAAGGCGTACAGACTCATACCGCCCGGAAGATCGTGCGACTGCAACCAGCGCGCCTCACCAAGCAGGGCGACCCGCAGCAGGATGTCGACGGCGCGCGTGGTGTATAGGGATGGAAAGAACGGCAGCACGCGCCAGCGCTGGAAAAGACGTAGCGCACCTTCCGGCAAGGATAGCAGCGTGTTTGCAAACGTAACGCGTTCCAGTGTAAAACCCGCTTTCCTCACCCAATACATGAGCTCTGCAGTATCGTATCTATGTCCGGTGTTGAACGCTTTGTCGTGTGGACCTGTCAGCCAGTCGAAAGCGCTGACGCGTATTAGCATCAGCCCGTCCCGGCAGAGCACTCGCCGAAATTCGTGTAGGGCTTGTGGCAAATGCACAGCGCGCTGGTCAACTGCGTCAAGCACCAGTAAGAGCGCCACCGAATCATCGCAGAACGGGAGTGCATGGAGATTCGCCTGCGCAAATGAGACGCTGGACACGACGTTCGCCCGCGCATGATTCAGGGCTTGCGCATACAGGTCCACTCCACACAGGGCTCGAGCCGGCTGACGGGCAGCCAGTTCTGCCAGCAATCCTCCGCCGCCGCAGCCGATATCGACAATGAAGCCTTGCGGCACGGTTTGACCAGCAAGCAGCGCATGGGTGATCTTGCGCATCCCCACACTCCATCCCGATCGCGCCTCAATGCGATAGAGAAGCGGCAATAACTGGTCACCGCCCAGAGGAGCCGCGGATTGATCGCTCACCCATTCTGGCGCCGGACCCCTAATCCGTGAATTCATTCCACATTCACGCTTCCCAGTAGGAGCCCATATTCGTCTTGCGGCAGGCGTTCGCCGGAAGGGCCATAGAGACCGGCATAGAGGTCATATGTCCCGGGCGCGAGGTCTGCCGGCAACACAATTTCATATTCATCCAGAATGCGCCATCCAGGTTGCCAGCGTGATGTCGGGAGGCTGCCCGCTCCAGGCTCGCTGTCGTGTCCGGCGACGACCTGGCCCGTGGCAGAGTTTACCACGTGGGTAAACACGGTCCATTCCTGCTGCGGCCTGGCAGCTGTTCGCCAGTGTAGCTGAACGTACAGTGAGCCACCGGGAACGACAACATCCGGCAGGACATCGTATCCCATCAGTTGGATCCCGTCTCCAAGGGGGGTGACAAGGTTCACGCGGGGTGGGCGCGTGGGTTCGCTACCCGCTGGTCGTTCATAGATCCGCGCGTACACCTCACCGCTGCGATCTTTGAATTCTGCAGCCGTCACCGCATCGGGAAATACCTCCGGCAACAGAAGTCGCGTACGGAAGTCTTCGTGTTCTATGACGGCATACGACTCCGCCTTATCGGTCACGCCATCACTCAGTGGAAAGATATGCCGCCCGTCGAAATGCACCGGCAACGTTTCAGGGCTAGCTAGGCGTTCCCGCCAAGCGAACGCAATGGTAGCGTGCTCGGCGCCGCGCGGGGTAATGTAAACGGGCTCTCTGGCCGAAAGCTCACGCGTATACTGCCCTATTTCCCATAACCCTTCGTCGAATGCGTAGAACAGATCGGGCAGCGTAGCCCAGCGGTCGAAGTAATCGCGAGCGGACGCAAACCCTGCGCCAGCGAGCAGGACGATGACCAGCGCGGGCGCCGCTGCCGAATTCCACCGTGATTCCACACCATCACTCGTCGAGCCCACGGACGCAATACGCTGCCAAAGCCAATCCAGCCCCAACCCGCACAGCAGCGCCGCAGGCGCAGCCGCGCCAAGAACTCTGTGAAAATGCGGAGCATACTCGCTGAAAACGCCGGGCAGGAGAAGCCCCAGGAGACCGAACACTGCGATGGAGTATGCCGGTCTACGAATACGAAGGAGGGCAACGATAAGTCCTATGTAGAAGGGCAGGGCCTGCCAAAGGTTGAGCGCTGGTGCACCCGGTAGGTTTCGGCGCGGGTCAAGATCACCCACATTACCGAAAGGGGCAAACATAGAGAAGGTGGCCACGAGGCTACGAACAAGAGAGTTGTCGGCGCGGCTACCGGTTTCTCCAACGATGACAAGCTGCGCTGGACGTAGCAGCAACATATCCGGGTTATTCAGGAAGAACCAGGCTAGCGGGAGAACGAACAGCAGCGCTACGAACCCTGCGACGACGAGACCGAGAACGCGACGCTGCCAAGACCTGGAATTGTTGTGACGATGCGGCCACGCAAGAATGAGCAAATGCAACGCTGCAGCTGCCACCAGAAAGGGAACAATCCACGCGCCCTGATACGCATACATGCCGGCCGCGAGCACGAGGCCGGTCCCTGCATAGGCCAGCCAACTTCCTGTGCGCCATGCCAGCAGCAGAGCCCAGAGTGAGGCGGCCCAGATGACCGGGACAATCACCGGTTCAATCCCCATGCGGCTGAAGTGAATGTGCCAGCGCATGACGGCCAGACTTGCTGCCGCCAACAGCGGCAGATAGCGGCTTAGCCGCTCCTTCGGCGCATTCAATGCATCTAGACGTTGCAGTTCGATACCTAGCGCATAGAGCGCCAGCACGCCGAACACCCCAAATACGGCTGCCGTCATTCGCATGGCCGTCGGTCCCGCCTCAGCGCCCAGCACGTGCGCCAGCGCAAAACTCATCGCATTGGCGTAGGCGTTGAGCGGCGGCACGCCGAAATTGCCTGTCAGGAAGATGGGACGATAGGACGGTTCGGTGAGGATTCGCCAGGCTTCCAGACCCTCAAACGCCTCATCGAAGTGGAATCCCGGCGGAATAGCGTTGATGTGCCACAGGCGCAGCGCCGCTGCGCAGACGAGCACGAGCAGCAGTAGCGGCAGCGGGCGTGAGGTGCGCGACATGACAGGGAATTATAGCACAGCGTGAGCGAGGCTCGTCATACAAACTCGCCATTGACAAGAACTGACTCTAGTGCTACTATATCGCAACTCGATATATCGTATCACGATATAGTGATTGTTCACGGGAGCTGATGGAATGAGCGAAGATGGTCCGGGTAATCTACTACCTCTCTCCCAATCCGTGTTTCACATTCTGCTGGCGTTGGCCGACGGCGAGAAACACGGATACGGAATCATGCTTGAGATTGAGCAGCGCACGGAGGGTCAGGTGAAATTGGGTCCTGGTACGCTCTATGGTGCGATTAAGCGCCTGCTCGCACAAGGACTTATAGAGGAAGCTGGCGACTTCGCGGACGCTGACCGCGACGATGAACGCAGACGATATTACCGGATCACAGACTTCGGAATGCGCATCACACACGCCGAGGCGCAGCGATTGGAGAATTTGGTTAGGCAGGCACAGCTGAAGCGGATGCTGCCACAACAGTACGCGGGTGGTAAACCGTGAACGAAAACAAATACGCCGTCTGGTTGTCCCGCTCGAACAGGATCTTTCGTCTACTACTACACGCGTACCCGGCCAGTTTTCGCGACGCCTATGGGCAACTCATGGCGCAGACATTTCGCGACCGTTGCAGCGCAACGCTGCAGCGTTCCGGCCCTGGGGGGCTTGCCGAGTTGTGGCTGCACACTGTGATTGACTGGGCTCGTTCGGCGTCGGAACAACACATTCGGGAGGCATTTCACATGTCGGCAAGAAGGTGGGTGATCGGTATCGGAGGGCTGGCCGCCCTGACCGGGGGAATCTTGGGAATCGTGCTTGTCGCCGACGAACCGAACTCCTATGGTAACTACGGTTGGGATGGCTGGATGGCGGCAGTCGCGGCTCTTCTGTTGGCTCTGGGTGTGTTGGGAGCTAACGACTTACTGAAGGAGCAACTTACGAAGGCTGGTCGCTGGGGAATCTATACGATCTTCGCCGGCCTGCTTCTAATGGGATTCGGTTTCCTCTTCGAACCGCTATGGCCCTTCATCTTCTTTGGTCCGATGGTGATCGCGCCCGTCGGCGCGATATTTCTAGGTAGCAGCGTCTACAAAGCTCCGACGCTGCCAACTTGGTGGCGCTGGTACGCCGCTGCCCTCGTCACAATTGCACTGTTTGGATTCACAATTGAGTTACTTGAAGGCATCATGGGCAACAGCACACCGGATCGCGGCGTGCAACTGGCCGAGGCACTGCTCTCAGTATTGTCGATCGTGCTGGGTATCGATTTGTGGATTGCCTACCGCGATACACCAAACGACCCGCAGCATGCAGCGTAACGTCGCTGCCAGCTATGCGGAAGAAACGGCGCGGTTTGGACTA
Source organism: Caldilineaceae bacterium (assembly GCA_046259705.1). GTDB lineage: Bacteria > Chloroflexota > Anaerolineae > Caldilineales > Caldilineaceae > JASGTU01. The sequence goes on along the minus strand of JBJYXA010000621.1, from coordinate 20,616 downwards.
CGGGACTAGTAGCCGAACATAGAGACTTCGACACCCGCGCTGATGAGCATTGCACCCATACCCGAGAACATGAGCACGTAGCCCAGCATACCCACCAGCGCGCCACCCAAGATGGGACAGGCCGCCCAGCTCAGATTGTTCAAAGTCCCCGCCATCCCGAAACCAGCTCCAAGATATCGTTCATCGATTTGATCGGTAATGAGAGCAGTGGCAGCCCGGAAGATCAATGCCGGCCCGCACCCCATTAGGCCGAGAACAGCAACAAACCGGCGTTGCCCTGCGCCTGTGACAGGAAGAACAGCGGTTCGCCGACGATGACCATCCCCGCGGCAAGTGCCAGCAGGTATCCGATACAGTCGCTTGCACGCCCGGCAAACGGGAAATGGCGGAGGGAGACGGCTACTCGTACGGAAAAGAAGAGCACGACCACTGCGATGCTGATGCTAGCCTCCAGCGCATACATAGTCGGAAATGCGTTTGCAGCCACGGAAGATTGGACTTAGCCAACAAACGACGATGACCTCAGGATGCCAGGGCGTCGCAGTATGACACTGGCCCAGGGCGGATATAGAATGGCGGCTGATTGCGTATAGGATGCGCGACTGCAGGGCGTGAGGCCGAAAACGAGGAACGTTTGGTAAAAAAAACAGGGGCCCGAAGTAATCTGGGCGAGTCCTTGCGCGGCTACGGCGTCGGCTCAGCGAACGCGCATGCACAGCGGGAAGTGGCGGCGCTGCACGCCGGTTCGCGAGCGATGGGGACCTCTGGCGGCACACATCCGATGCCTGAATGAGGAATGCTATCCTCAGAGTTCGCCACTGCGATACCGTGCCCGGTTACCGGCGACGACGCAGTCGCTCAAGTGCAGGTGGTCTATGTGTGCGTCGGAGCAATGGCCGGCGTCAATGGTGACAACTACGCCCGATGCGCCGTCCCCCACGCAAGGAAGCCGTCAATTTCTCAGGGCTCCCTGTATGAAACTTACACACTTATCGTAACAGAGACCGGCGCAGGCACGGTAGGGATAAATGTCCCGTTCTTTTCGGGGCAAATGTCCCTGGCGGCGAAGCGACCTCCAGGGCGGGTATATTTCCGTACACGGCCGGACGGGCATAGAATGGCGAGGAGACTGTACTGCCGCTACCACTCGTCGACACGCTCGGGTCAAGAAGTCAGAGGACATAACCATGACCGCGTTTGCTACCACGCACCAAATCGTCGATCTGACATTGACACACTATCACGGCATGCGAGGGGTTGAGATCCATCCCAACACGACTACGGCTGTGCAAGGCTATAACACGACCAACTTGATATTGTACAGCCATGCGGGTACGCATATGGACGCGCCGCGCCATTTTCTGGACGATGGGCGAACCATCGACCATCTCGATTTGCAGAAATGCGTTGGTCCAGCATATGTCGTCGATCTGTCCGGCAAAGAGCCCAACAGCCTCATCACCGTCGCAGATCTGGCGCCCTATGCTGACTGGGTTAGCCGAGGCTCCCGCCTATTGCTGCGTACCGACTGGAGCCTGCACGCAGAAATGGATGATTATCGCACCAGCTTCCCGCGTATCTCCGCCGAACTTGCCGAATGGTTTGTCGAGCGTGGCGTCTGGTTGATCGGTTTGGAAATGCCGTCTGTAGCGTCACTGCAGGACAAGGACGAGCTGACGAAAGTGCACCAGATTCTGTTGCGTGGCGAGGTGGTAATCGTCGAATGCCTGGCGCACCTGGACGAACTGCCTCCCGAAGTCACCTTCATTGCGCTACCATTGAAGCTGAAAGCCGGTGATGGCTCCCCCATCCGCGCGATTGCGCTCTACTAGGCGCCGGCACTATGGACGCCACGCCTTACACTACTTGAGAATGAGGTCCTTCTGCGGAGCACCGAGATATACGGCTCCTTCTTCGGTCACCAATACATCCTCTTCGATACCCATGTAGCCGAAGCCCGGCACGGCGACGCCCGGTTCGATCGTATACACCTGTCCGGCTTCGACGACCGCGCGCGGCGAATCACCGTACCGTTCCCACAACGGCCCTAGCAGCGCGCCGCCATCATGACACGCCCGCCCGAGCTGGTGTCCGGTCGCATACTGATACGCTGCATAACCCGCGTCGGTCACCACCTTGCGGGCGATCGAGTCAATTTCATGGCCAGGCACGCCGGGGCGGAGTGCATCCACGGCAGCCTGCGTTGCGGCGACGACCGTGTCAAATGCACGTTGCACGGCGGGCGGCGCGTCGGTTTCGTCCGGACGCAGAAAATATACTAATCGCTGCAAGTCAGATGAGTAATCATCCTGGCGCACACCAAAATCGAAATGCAGAAGATGGCCGGGCTCTAGAACGATGTCCGTAGGTCCGGCATGACCGACGGGCGACTCTGGGCCGGAGTTTACGGCCGGGCAACTGGACGGCTCCCAGGACGTGGTAATGCCCAGACAGTCAACCTCGTCATGCATGAAACGACCGATCTGGCGCTCAGTCATGCCGACCTGCGCATATGCGAAGACCTTACGATAGATTTCCAGCGTAGTATCGATGGCGGCGCGGATGCGTTCCACCTCGGCATTCGTTTTGCGACCGCGCAGCGCCATGAGCAACCGCTCGGCCGAATCAAGGCGGCCTGCATACGGCGTCCCCGCCAAATATCCGGCAAGAACCAGATAGAGACCGTGTGTCAGTCCGTCGGCGTGAGGATCATTGATGGAGTAATTGACCGCTATCTGACCTGGATCGAAGCGTTCCAACACCTCCAGCAGGGGCTTGCTGAACGCCTCGTGATATGGGATCACCTCGTCGTATGCGCCTAGTCGGCGGGCATTCTCGGCGTCAAAGTGGCCAACGATGGCGATGCGTGACCCGCCGCGCACCAGGATGAAGGCTGATTGCCACGTGACGTCATGGCCATAGATCAGCGGCAGAACCGGATCCTCGATGGCCGAAGTCTCACGGACAAAAGTGATCCACATGTCTACTTTGAACTCATCCAGCAGTACGCTGGCCTGCTCGACTTTCTCGCCGACCAACGCTGCGTTGAGATTTCCATTTCCTGTCTCCGTGGTATGCGCCTGCATCATGGTGTTTTTTCCAGTTCGCTTCGGTGTCGAATGAGAGTCCGTGGCTTATCCGACTATAGCACAGGCTAGTGCAGGAAAACGATACAGCCCAGGTCGCTCGTCCGGTGGTCGACTCCGTTAGCATCTCTTGGTCGATGTGGCCAGACATATAATGCTGCACCGGCCCGCGCCGAAAAGATGCGGCGAAGGCGGATGGTTGCTCTCTGTCTTAACAATAAATGCCATTCCGGCACGGACATCGAAAAATTGGTGACAAAAAGTCACATTTGGGGGTTGACAAAGACGGAAACCTGTACTATGATGTTACCAACCTCAACGATACGGTCTCTTACGAGTTCGCTTCGATGAGGTGGAAGGGAGCCCTGAGAAATCAGTAAGCTACCTCGTGAAGATCGCCGTAATGTACAGGCACTGTGGCTTGACCACCAATGTAGCTTGCACGTGAAAGCGGACCGAAGTTCTCACAGTGATGATGCTTGACAAGCCATAATGCGCCACCTCTTCCGAGGCAACGCAATATGAAACTAACGAGTGGAGCTTGAGAACGGGGAGTAGGCAACTCCAGCACACGCTCATCAATCAGGAGAGCGTGGGACGAGCCGAAGTGTAGCGAGGACAGCGGACGGTTACTCGGGCCCCTTCTCTTTTTGCCCATTTGCGGCCAGCCGCTCGAATAGCGCGCTAGCCGTTCCCCGTAAGCACCTCAGCCTTTAGCAGACCGACCGCCGGCAAATTTCGATAGAGTTCGCGGTGGTCCAGCCCGTACCCCACTACGAACTTATTCGGCAGATCAAATCCTCTGTACTTGATGGGTACGTCGATGAGGCGCCTTTGTTCGCGAACGAAGAGCGCACAGACTTCCAGGCTGGCAGGTTTGCGGGCGCGCATATTGCCTAGCAGGTAGTGGAGGGTTAGCCCAGTATCGACTACGTCTTCGACGAATAATACATGACGCCCCGTCACACTGATTTCCAGGTCCTTGACGAACTGCACATAGCCCTGATCGCGGCTTTCTGCGCTATAGCTTGCGATATCGATGAAGTCGACTTCTATGGGGATGGCAATCGCACGCATTAAGTCTGACAAGAATACGATCACGCCCTTGAGCACGCCGACTAATAGAGGGCGCTTCCCCGCGTAGTCCTCGGAAATGGCGCGGCCCATCTGGGCTATTCGTGCTTCGAGCTCGGGGCCGGAGATGAGTATGTCGCTGACGCCACCGCTCAGCGCCTCATACTCCGAAATCGGATAGCCGATCATCCAGTTTCGTCGTGGCGAGAATGACCGTTCCTGGTCAGGTTAAGGTCATCCGATTGGGCGGCTGTGCCAAGTAATTGCTCGGCTTCTTCGTCCATTCCATACTTGATCATCATGTCGCGCAGATCCTGACGCCGGAACAGCTTAATATTCACTTCAGGATATAGTTCCGCCATACGCCGGAGCTTGGCGTTTTTCTGACGCATCAGCTTGGGGCGCAGCGTCGTGAGCTCCACATATAGATCTTGTTCAGGAAGGTAGAAGTCCGGCGAAAAAGCAACCGTGACGTTGCCGTCTTCGTCCCATTCGAGGTCAAACGTCCGTGGTTCGTATTCCCATCGAATTTGATAATAGTCAAGTATGCGGGCAAAGGCTTCTTCCGTCTGGTGTGCAAACATCGGTCTCTGCGACTCGGCTTGCGCCACTGTGCCATCCCTTTCTCTTGAGCTGCCGTGCTTATCCTTCATCTCCGTCGGGGCGACTCGGGGCCGCGTTGAAAATCTCACGCAGGATCCCGGTTCGCTCTTCTTCGGTCGCCCAGCGTGGTTGCGCATAATCTTCCAAGACCGTTGTGAGCACTTCAGTGCTGATCACTCGTCCATCATAGATCGTGTGGCGCGCAATCAGCCCGGTCCGTGTAGCCCAGCTCCACATCTGGTCGAAAAACAGGTTGCCCAATCCGTACACGATAATACCTGGACCGCCAGGGTCTTCGTCGCCATAGGGCTCCATGGCTTGGGGTACGTGGCTCTGCACGCCGGTGACAATGTCCGCGCCGGCATCACGTAACTCACGAAATTCCACGACCTGCATTGGCAAGGGGTGCGGATCGTACTCTTCCGCATATTGAAGCTCAACGGAAACTATGTCGACCTCGTCCGCCAACTCCCGAATGCTCGCCAAGATCCTGTCTTTGTTATCATAAAAATAGCACGCGCCCGGCTCGTCCTCCGTTGCCCAGGCGTATTCCGGGTCGTACGCCAGCGCGGCGATGAAGGCGAAGGTGTTGCCGTGGTCTTCCCATTGCAGCGGTTTACAGGCGTCCTCCACGTCAAATCCGCTGCCGTAGATGGGGATGTGGTTAGCGCGATAGAACATGAGTGATTCTCGAGCCCCTTCGCGACCAAAATCATTGACGTGGTTACCGCTGAGCCCGACGATGTCGGTGCCGATCGCCATCAACGTTGCCGAATAGTCGTTATGGCTGCACAGCACGATATTGTTATATGTATTGTTGACCACACAGTCATGCAGGAATGGAACTTCGTTGCTGACGTGGGTAATATCGGCCGCGCGCAGCGTGTCGGAAATTACGTCGGCCGGATACGTTAGCGACGTCCGCTCGATTGCCGCGGCTGTGCCACGCGAAATAGCAGTAACGCCTGTCATGATCAGTGACGTCAAACGGTCTGCGTCCCGGTTGGTGACAGGTTCGATAATCCCAGCCAAGTATCGGTGCAGCAGTGGCGCGCCGTGGCCGGTAATATCGAGGGCAACGGCCAGGGGATAGCTTGCTGGTTCCAGGTGATTGTCCAGAACACTTACGCCGTCGACAGCCAGCACCTTGAACCTTGGATCGAGTTGGTCGAACGGCAAGATAGCGATGGCGTTGCGGTCACCCTCCAATTCACCCAACAGGGCGGCGCGGTTGACCTGTCGCGCTTTGCTCGGGCCGAGGATGGGATCGAGTACGCCAGGATTGAAGCCGGCGAACAGCACCTCGCCGTTACCCAGTTCGCTGTCCAGGCCCTGCCAACGGGTCTGCAGTTCCTCGAGTGAAACAGAATCCGCCACCGTGTCAAAGGGGGTAACGGCAGCAAAGAATCGCTCCGCCAGCGGAAACTCAGCCTCAGCGAGCGATGTGAATCGAATCTGCGTATCAGCGTTCGCCGCTACATCTAACACCTGAACGGGGTACTCTCCGTTTGCCGCTTTGACGCTATCTATCTTCGTCAACTGCGTCAGCAGTTCCGTCGCATATTCCTCCGGAACGTCGGTCGCTATGGCGACCGTAACTGGTCCGTTGAGACTGACCGGGGTCGACGTGGGCGCCAATGTGGGCACAGTGTTGGCAGCAGGGCCGGATGGTGGCAGCGGCAAATGCGAGATCGCTGCCGACGCCGCGCTGGGTTGCTTTGGGGGCTCGGGCGGCGTACAGCCATTTACCAACAAGGCGGCTGCAGTCAATAGCGAAATGATACCAGTGGATCGAAGGAGGGTAATTTTGCTCAACAACATGGATTTCTCACAGTGCGCATGTATAGTTTGACGGATTAGCTTCGTGCAGCTTCTTCTGCGCAGCAGGCCGTCACAAAACACTACGCACAACAATCTAGCCAGTGTGTCTGCTACGCAGGTGAATCAAGCTGTCTTCGGATAGTTCGACGCACAACTGGCCAGCTTCGATACTCCTGATCGAGTATATCAGAGCGGGCGCGCGCCGCAAATCGAAGCCACCGCGCTGCGATCGACCGGCGATTTGCTACGTACGCGGCGACGGCCTGCGACGCTGCTCCCAATGACGTTGCCTTGGCACATGGCCCGCTACCCCCATGCGGTCAGAAGTATCCCGTTTGCCGCTAGACGCGAGACCTAAGTACAATGAGAAGCAACGCCCGACATTGCAACCCATCGCCATCTTGGCCGCCGGCCCCACAAACACTACACCGCTTCAAGAGTTCAAGATATGAGACTCTTCCAATATGCTCCAGACCTCCTCGCCGACCACACCACCATCTGTGGCGGAGTACTTCACGCATCTAGCTTGCAGAATGGGCCGACTCCGGAAGCATTGCTAGACAGTTACACCGACGAACAGGCGGCCGTACGCGCGCGCTTACCGGAAAGCCTTAGCGAATTGCCCTCCCTAGCGGCCTGGCGCGCAGCTTTTCGGCGCTTCGGTGCGAATCCTACCAAATATCGCAGCGCGGCTGAGGCGCTTATGCGGCGGCTTCAGAAGAAAGGTGACATACCGAGCATCAATTGCCTCGTCGACATCGGTAACCTGGTCAGCATTCGATATGCCTTGCCGGTGGCCATCTTCGACTGGCGGGATGTGTCCGGAACCGTCACCGTGCATCCCGCAGCCGGCCACGAACGTTTCCGCGAACTGGGCAGCGACGAGGTCGCGCATCCACCCCCAGGCGAAGTCATTTTTTCCGACGAGACAGGCATGGTCTTGGCACGCCGGTGGTGTTGGCGGCAGAGTCAGGAGAGCGAGTCGCGTGCGGACACATCAACGGCCATCGTGACGGTGGAAGCGCAGCACGCCGGGAGCTTGCCGGACGTTGAGCAGGCACTCTCCGACCTTTCCGAGTTACTGGCTACCTATGCTGGTGGCCAAATTCAAGGAGCGATCCTGGACGCACAGCACCCGGTTTTCGACTTAGAGCAAACATGAAAACTGAATGATCACGTTTGCAGGCATAGACGCCTTGATTCTCAATCGAGCGAAGAACCTCTCTCCGAATATTCTCCCCACCACGTATTTGCGGGGTAACCATGCTCATTCTGACACGCAATGAGATCGCTGACCTCCTTACTATGCAAGACGCCTTGGATGCCGTGGAAGAAGGCTTTGCGCGATTGACCAAGGGGGAGGTCGTCATGCCGCAACGAGCGGCGACGCCTATCGGTCCATATGGGGGACTTCATCTGTCCATGCCCGCTTATGTGGAGGGGGATCCGGGGACACTCACCGTCAAGATCGTCACTGTGTACGGCGAGAATCCGGCCAGGTTCAGGCTCCCCATGATACAGGGAGTACTTCTACTGCACGACGCGCGCAACGGAAACCTGCTGTCCATAATGGACGCCGAATACGTAACGATGATGCGCACGGGCGCAGCCAGCGGTGTTGCGACGAAGTACCTGGCCAGACCCGATGCACAGACGTTGACACTTTTCGGGGCGGGTGCGCAGGCGGGTGCGCAATTGGAAGCCGTCTGCGCCGTACGCGACGTTCGCCGGGCGTTTGTAGTCACGCACAGCGGCCGGAAAGACGCAGAATTCTCCGAGAGAATGAGCGGGCAGTTGGACATCGACGTGGTCCCGATGCGCGATGTTCGTTCGGCGGTGGAGGCGGCGGACGTAATCTGCACGGCCACGAGCAGCGCCGAGCCGTTGTTCGACGGTGCCTGGGTGCGCCCTGGCACACATATCAACGCGGTGGGCGCGTATACGCGTACTATGCGCGAGTTGGATGCGGTGACCGTGCAGCGCAGCCGTGTCTTCGTCGATGCTCACGCGGCGGCACAGACCGAGGCGGGTGACATCCTCGTCGCCATCGCAGAGGGTGCATTGGGTTATGACCACGTTGCCGGTGAATTGGGTGATCTGGTGTTGGGCACGACGCCGGGCAGAATCGATTCTGACCAAATTACACTCTTCAAGTCGGTGGGTCTTGCTATGCAGGATGCGGTGACAGCAGCGCGTGTCTATGCGCTGGCGACGGAAACGGACGCCGGCAGAGTGGTGCGACTTTAGCCACATCCAGAGCGCCCTGAAGTGCCGCTCAGAACGCACTTGGCATATTTATGCCCGACTTGGCCGGAAGCATTCAACGTAGATTGCAGCCCGCGCGAAACTGCTGTATAGTTGTTACTGTTTACAGCGCTAAACGTGTTTCAGGCAAAACATACTCTGTACATTTCTGGTCCCTTTTTTCGTCCACGGTAGGTGTCACCGTGTCATCGGCTTCCATTACGACCCGTCCACACGCATCGGTTTCACAAGACACGCCTATCGTGCGTCGCGTGGATCATCTCGTCATCCGTGTAGCCGAATCCGCATATCGACAACTCTTCAGCATGTTTGCCGGAGCGCTGCAACTGCCGTCCCATCGGAGGGCTACACAGCGGTCTGCATATACAGGTGGAAGCGTGTACGCAGGAAATGTGGATTTTCGTCTCCTGCCCGCGCCTGCCGGCGTTTTTGATACTGCGGCTCAGTTCTACGGACTCGTACTCGAAACGCAGTCACAGGACCTATCGCGCCTGAGCGCACGCGGCATTCCGTATATTCCCGCTCCCTATCTTATGCCCCAACCAGGGCAAGAACCTGCCCTTTTGCGCGTGAATGTTTTCCTTGGCGGGTACCTGGGAGCGACGCCATCCATGCGCGCGCTATTTGCGCTAAACAAGCTCGTGCCTGACAGTGTATGGATGCGCACACTCGCGCGCGAGGCGCCCGACCGTATCCAGGGCGCCAAGTTCATGGTCAACCATGTCTATCGGGACGGAATGGTATTCCTCGTCAAGTACAATCCAGGATGGCGCGCCACCGATGCAGAACGCCGGCGTAGCATTGCGGACTTCATCGCCAGGCGCGGCGGTTCACTCGGCTTGATATCGGTGAAGGAAGTGGTGATCGGCACTACCAACCTGATGTCGGCCTATGCGCGCTGGCACAAACTGCTCTATCCGGCCGAGGAGACGGACCAAGGATGCTGGCAACTGGGTGATGGACCCGCCATCCGTTTGATCGCAGCGGAACAAGATGCTATCCACCATTTGGTCTGGGAAGTCGAGTCGCTGGCGGAAGCATACCAGGTACTGGGAGACATGGGTCTGCTTGGACGAGTGTTGGATGAAGAAATCCGTATCAAGCGCGACATGATGGGCGGGCTCGACATTAGGCTGGTCGAGGTCGGTATCACCGCGTAGCGGGCCGAGCCACGCGCAGCGGATCTCCGGCCGCTGGCGCTGCACCACTATCCCCATAACGAAAGTCAAGCTATGGCGATTCTACAGGAGTATCACCGGCCTCGCAGCGCAGCCGAGGCCATCGCTTTGCTGGCACGATCCGAAGCCCGCCTTGTTTTTCTGGCCGGCGGTACGCTGCTCGTCGGAGAACTGGAAACGAGGACCGCCCACGGTGTGACCGGCGTCGTAGATCTGCGCGAAACGGGCCTGGACAAGATCAACCTGCGAGAAGATGTAGTGTCCGTGGGCGCCATGTGTACGTTTTCCATGGTTGCTGCTCATCCTGTGCTCTCGAAACTGGCGGACGGGCTTCTTAAGAGAGCTGCATACGGCGAAGGACCTCTCAACCTGCGCAATGCCGCGACCGTTGGGGGCGTCGTGGCCTGCGCCGAATACGATAGCGAGCTTTATGCCGCGCTCTTGGCGCTGGATGCGGCCGTCACGCTATATACACTGGAGGGCATGAAACAGACGTTACCGCTTCGTAAGTCCAGTATTGACGGCGGCCTGATTGCGGAAGTGACGCTTTCGATGGCCAAGCGGCACGGTGGCGCGGCGAGAATAGCACGCACACCGTCGGACCGGCCAATCGTGGCCGCCTACGCAGCCGCCCCATTCGACGGCGATGCAAATCCGGAGGTCGCCATTTGCGGCGTTGGACCGCGTCCGCTCATGGCGGGTGCGCCGCTCGATCCGCCGGATGATTTCAAGGGGAGTGCAGAATACCGGCTGGCCATGTCCGAGATTGTATCGCAGCGGGCACTGGCTCAACTAGAGAAGGCGCGGAGCCATGTTCGTTAGGCTGACCGTTAACGGGGAATCTCATACGCTGGAAGTGCATGCGGGTGAACTCCTGCGCAACGCGCTGCGCAGGCTTCGCTATTACAGCGTAAAGCACGGCGATGAGACTGGCGAAAGCGGTGCAGACGCGGTATTGCTCACTTTCACGCCGGAGCAGAATCGTTCCTACCGACTGTTAAATAGCGGCCTGATGTTGGCCGTCCAGGCCGACGGCGCCCATATTCTCACGGTCGAAGGATTAAGCGGACCTCGTGATACGGAACTGCACCCCCTTCAGGAGCAGTTCGCGGCGACGGGTGCGATTCAATGCGGCTATTGCACACCTGCCCAACTGCTGGCGGCGAAGAAGCTGCTCGACCAAACGCCGAATCCCACTGAAGCGCAGGTGCGGGAGGCGATCGCCGGCGTGTTGTGCCGGTGCACGGGCTACGTGAAGCCGGTGCAGGCTATCCTGCGTGCGGCTGCGCAGATGCGAGGAGAAGATCTCCCCGCGCAGGACATCCAAGTCGTAGACGACATCAATGGCGGTGAATGGCCGGCGCTGGACGAAACTCAGCCTGGTGAGCCCAGGCTCGACGGCGGTGATGGGGGCGGGATCGAAGCGGGCGGGACGGATGTCGCTACACGGACACGAACCCTTCCCGTACAGGTTGCGCATCCTGACACGGCCGTAGTCAACAAGCCGGAGCGCAAGGTAGATGCCGTGAAATTGAGCAAGGGGCGCGCCGTCTTTGCCGACGATATGGAAATGCCCGGCATGTTGTACGGCGGCTTACTCACCAGCCCACACGCACATGCACGCATCTTGTCGATTGATAAGAGCCGCGCGCTGGCGCTCTCCGGCGTACATGCCGTCCTGGCGTACGAGGATGTGGAGCGTGTTGTTTATGCCAGCGGCGGCCAGAGTTATCCGAATCCCCCGCCCTATGACCAGGTCAGCCTGGACAATAAGGTGCGTCACGTGGGCGACCGAGTGGCCATCGTCGCTGCGGAGACCCCCGAACTGGTGCAACAGGCCCTGGAACTGATCGACGTCCAATACGAGGTATTGCCCGCCGTGTTTGACCCGCAGGCGGCGATGTCGCCCAATGCGCCTATGATCCATGATGAAGCCGACGCGGTGGATATCTATGACGCTGTGAAAAACATTGCGGTACACATTCATGTAGACCACGTGGACGACGCACTGGGGAACGTGGATGACGCGCTCGCGCAAGCGCACCTGGTCTATGAAAGCGAATACAGCGTACACCAGGTGCAGCAGGCTAGTATCGAACCGCACGTAGTGTTGAGCTGGTGGGATGAGGACGACCGGCTCGTGCTGCGCACGAGCACACAGGTACCATTCCACGTACGTCGCATGGTCGCACCGTTGATCGGATTGCCCGTGCGAAGAATCCGTGTGGTGAAACCGCGCATTGGGGGCGGATTTGGCGGCAAACAGGAAATGCTGCTGGAAGATTTATGCGCCCATTTGACCATCGCGACGGGCAGGCCGGTCCGGTTTGAGTACACACGCGAACAGGAATTCACGAGCGCACGAACGCGGCATCCGCAGATATTGCGCTTCCGAAGCGGTGTCGACGAAAACGGCAAGCTGTTAGGTACGGATCTGCACATCGTCGGCGACACGGGCGCATACGGCACGCACGGACTCACCGTGCAGATGGTCTCCGGCTTTCGCGGCCTGAGCACCTACTGGTTGCCCACTGCACGGTTCACATGCGACGTGGTATACACGAACAAGCCGGTGCCCGGAGCGTTCCGTGGCTATGGCGCGCCCCAGGCCCTGTTCGGCCTGGAGCAACATATGGAGGAGCTTGCCGAGGCTTTCGGTATGGACCCTATCTCGTTCAAGCGGCTGAACTGGGTGAAAGAAGGTCAAGATCTGCCGCTGGCTCGCGCCATGGGTGAAGGTCGCGAGGGTTTTGCCCAAACAGTACGCAGCAATGGCCTCGACGCATGTATGAGGGCAGGCGAAGAATCCATGGAGTGGACGCGCAAGGCGGACCCCGACTGGAGGGCGGATCCGGATCGGCCGCAGGTGCGGCGCGGCTTAGGCGTCGCCGTATGTATGCATGGCACCGGCATCGCCGGGCTCGATATGGGCGCAGCCAGCATCAAACTGAACGATGACGGAAGCTTCAACCTCTTGATCGGCGCCACCGATCTGGGGACTGGTTCAGACACCGTATTGGCGCAAATAGCGGCCGAAGCGCTCGGTGTAGAACTCGAAGACATCGTCGTCTACAGCAGTGATACCGACTTCACTCCCTTTGATACCGGTGCATACGCAAGCAGTACGACGTACATCAGCGGCGGCGCCGTCCTCAAGGCCGCGGAAGACGTACAGCGACAGATCCTTGCCCATACCGCGAACCATCTTTTACAGGGCGTGGACCCGGACCTGATGTGGCTGGAAAGCGGCATGGTGCATGCGCCGGACGGCCGCACTGTGTCGTTGGAAACAGTCGCATTGCACAGTCTTCATCAGGCCGACCAGCACCAGATCATGGCCACCGCCAGCCATATGAGCTACCTAAGTCCGCCCCCCTTTGCCGCGCAGTTTGCCGAGGTTGCCGTGGATATGGAGACGGGTCAGGTAACGGTGGAGAAGCTGGCTATGGCGGTGGATTGCGGTATTGCCATTAACCCTGTGACGGCCAGTGGGCAGGTTGAGGGCGGAATGGTGCAGGCGCTCGGTTATGCGCTTTGCGAAGAGATGGTCTACGACGACAAGGGGCGCCTCTTGAATCCCAAGCTTGGCGACTACCGTATCTTTGCCGCGGACGAGGTGCCCGAATTGGCGACGATCCTCGTACAGACGTACGAGCCGTCCGGTCCGTATGGCGCCAAAGCCATCGCAGAGATCCCCATGGATGGGGTAGCTCCGGCAATCGCCAGCGCCATCCATGACGCGACAGGAGTGCGCATGCGCAACCTGCCCTTTACGCCGGAACGAGTATGGCGTGCATTGCGTGCGGCGGAATCGTAGGCTACACGATGACCCGAGCAGCAGGGTTTTCTCGAGTAATCCGGCACGCATGCATACAAAGGGACCGCCACTCCAGTTAGGCCGAGTAGCGGTCCCTTTGTGTCAGCGGGCTATGCACAATTCTATGCGGAAAACCCGTTATGCTCGATTACGTCTTTGTACCAGAGCGCGCTGTCCTTTGGAATGCGCTCTTGCGTATCGAAGTCCACCCAGACGATACCGAAACGATCCGTATACCCCATCGCCCACTCAAAGTTGTCCATCAACGACCAAACAAAATATCCTGCCAGAGGAACCCCGTTCTGCATGGCTTGTTGTGCGGCCGTGAAATGCTGTTTGAGGTACTCCAGCCTGGCCTGGTCAGGCACGCGTCCCTGCGCGTCTGGCGTTGTGGCGTAGCTGCATCCATTCTCGGTGATGTACATCTTGGGTACGCGATACTCAAAATGTAGCCGGTTCAGCAGATGATACAACCCCTGCGGATAGATCTCCCATCCGCGATCCGTACGTGCCACTTCGCGATCGGGCACCTCCTCAGGCCAGCCGTCAGGCCCCTGACGCACAACCGAACGCGTGTAGTAGTTGACGCCGAGGAAATCAGTTTGGACACCCATCGTGAGCATATCGCCATCCTCGACGAAATCGAGACCATTGGGCAGGTGGCCGGCCTTCGAAAAATCGGCCACCATGTCTGCCGGATAGTGACGACCATAGATAGGATCCAGGAACCAGCGGTTGGAATAACCGTCCTGGTGTCGCGCTGCATCGACGTCCGCCGCGCTATCAGAGGCAGCGTCCACATGCCCAAAGTTCAGCACAATTCCCACCTCGGACCGAGGGCTGTTGCGCCGCAAAATAGGAACGGCCCAGCCATGGGAGAGCAGCACGTGATGGGCCGCGCGCAAAGCAGCGTTCCAATCATGCCAGCCTGGCGCATGTTCACCGATCTGGTGGCTGAGGAAGCTGATGCACCAGGGCTCGTTATGGGTCATCCAGTGGTTGACGCGGTCGCCTAAGTGTCGAGAGACTACGTCCGTGTATTCTGCGAAGGCTTCGGCGGTGGAACGTACCGGCCAGCCACCGCTATCCTGTAACGCCTGTGGCAAGTCCCAATGATAGAGCGTTGCGAAAGGCTCAATGCCGGCCTCCAGCAAAGTGTCGATCAGGCGACTGTAGAAGTCGAGACCGGCCTGATTGACCTGGCCACGACCTGAGGGCAGTATACGCGGCCATGCAATCGAGAAGCGATAGGCCTGGATGTTCAACGACTTCATGAGGGAGACGTCGTCCGGATAGCGATGATAGTGGTCACAGGCTACGTCGCCGTTCGAACCGTCGATGACATGCCCCGGTGTGTGCGTGAAACGGTCCCAGATGGACTCGCCCTTGCCGTCTTCGTCCCAGGCGCCTTCTATCTGGAAAGACGAAGTCGCGACACCCCACACAAAGGGTTCGGGAAACGTGATAGTGCTCATGGCAGCTCCTGCGTCTTAGTGTGTTGGGGAAGTATGATCCGGCGCAGTTCGACGAACTGCGCCGGGCGGATCGGCCTGCTCGAAATCTGTGTCACAAACAGAACCCGGCAGGCACGTATTCATGATATTGTAACACAGATCAGCCGAGCATGATGACGGCGGCACAGACCGTCCCGAACTAAACCTGGATAGATCCGCTGCGCCGGAAAAACACTGCACCGACAGCAAGGATGGCCAAAATCGTCACCACGATGGCCAAGACGGACGTCGGCGGCGTGGCAGCCCCAGTGGTCGGCATGGAACCGGGTGCGGACATAGCTTCGGTCGCCTCAACGACGGGCGCCGACGAGAAACGCGCCATCACGATGGAATCGTTAACCTTCAACGGCACGTCGGGACCAGGGAACTCAAAGGTTCCGACGGTACCCTCATCAACGTGAAGCATGGCGTGCAGTACCGGCGTAGCAGCGTTCGCGTCTACATTAACCACGACGTCATTATTGGCGCCTTCTGCCAGCGGTGCATAGCCAATCACGGCACCGGGCTTGCCGTCCTGATCCGCATGGATGACCACCCAGCCAGGTCCTGGCACGGTCGCCTCGACGATGGTGACCGTCCCGTCCACAATGCCTGTTCCAGCCACCTGAACGTTAGGTACATCTGATTGCGCCAGGACTCGCGGTCCTCCTACAAGAACAAGTACCAATGCTAATAACAAACTGAATACGTAACCTCGCTTCATGACAACCTCCTTTTGTACAAATGCGCCTTGCCGAACATCCGAAGCAGCACAAACCCTCCGGTCGCTGCCACAATCCGTTTCATGTCGCCAGCGTCGTGGGCATGAATGGCGGGATTCAACTCCGGTCTCCCAATTTGCATCAGCGAGCGCCGGATGGCAAATGCCGTCCAAACGCCCGCTGATGATTTCGGGACATCTATTCTGCTACCGCGAGGCAAAGTGCTTGCGTTGATTATCGACTACGCGTTGTTTGCCCCCGCTCCCTGATCGCTGTTGATGGGCAGGTCGACGAGAATCGGCTCGGCGTCGGCTTTCGTAAACGTGAGCTTACTCTCAGTCTCCAGGTCAGCATCGTAGTCGACGACCACATGGTCTCCCGTGGCGTACTCACCCTTGAGGATACGTTTGCTTAATTCGTTCTCCACCCGGCGCTGCAACAGCCTGCGCAGTGGGCGAGCCCCATAGCTCGGATCGTAGCCGATCTCTCCCAGATGGTGAGCGGCCGCTTCGGTCAACTCTACGGTGAATCCCATCTCTTCCATACGCTGGCTGATGTCACCCATGAGTAGGTGGACGATCTCGTAGAGTTCATCCTTGCTCAGGCTGTCGAACACGATGATCTCGTCGATTCGATTTAGGAATTCCGGCCGGAACAACCGTTTGAGCTGATTCGAGTATTCGCCCTCCGAGTACTGCCCCTCGTCGAATTCCGGCGTCGCGAAACCGAGCGGGCCGCGTTTCACGGCCTGAGCGCCGACGTTGCTGGTCATGATCACCACCGTGTTCCGGAAGTCAACGGTCCGACCTTGTCCGTCAGTCAGACGCCCATCTTCTAGAATCTGCAGCAGCGAATTCCATACCTCCGGATGCGCCTTCTCGATCTCGTCGAACAGGATCACCTGATAGGGACGGCGGCGGACCTGCTCTGTGAGCTGACCGCCCTGGTCATAACCCACGTATCCGGGAGGCGCCCCGAACAGGCGACTTACCGTATGCGGCTCCCGATATTCGCTCATATCCACACGAAGCAGAGCTTCCTCATCGTCGAACATGAAACCGGCTAGCGCTTTCGCCAACTCGGTCTTGCCTACGCCGGTAGGGCCGAGGAACAGGAAGGTACCGATGGGCCGGCGAGGATCTTTAAGACCGCTGCGTGCGCGGCGGATGGCGTCGCTGACGGCCTCGACGGCGCGTCGCTGACCGACGATGCGCTCGCGCAGCTTGTCCTCCATATGCAGCAGCTTCTCGGATTCGGTCTCCAGCATGCTCTTGATGGGAATGCCGGTCCAGGCACTGACTATGTCCGCGATGTCGTCGGCATCCACGATTTCGTCAAGACCGGCGTCGTCGTGCCACTGGGCCACTTCCTTCTTGAAATTGGATTCCAGCTTAGCGCGCTCGGTCTTCACTTCGGCGGCTTCCTCGTAGTCA
This sequence comes from Caldilineaceae bacterium, assembly GCA_046259705.1. Lineage (GTDB taxonomy): Bacteria > Chloroflexota > Anaerolineae > Caldilineales > Caldilineaceae > JASGTU01. Next base: position 3,124 of record JBJYXA010000621.1, on the reverse strand, counting down.
CGGTTTGCCCAGGCCTGTTCCTCAGCGTCCGAGAGGGCAGCAAGTTCAGCCTTCATCTCTTTGAGCCGGTCAGGCATGGAGTAGAACGCAACCCGCAATTTCGCCGCTGCCTCATCGATGAGGTCGATCGCCTTGTCCGGCAGTCGCCGGTCGGTAACGTAGCGATGACTGAGTTTTACTGCCTGCACCAGCGCTTCGTCGTCGAACACGACGTCGTGATGGTCTTCATACCGGGTGCGCAAACCGCGCAAGATCGCAATGCTGTCGTCGATATCCGGTTCGTCTACAAAGACCGGAGCGAATCGCCTTTCGAGCGCAGAGTCCTTTTCGATGTGCTCCCGGTACTCGTCCAACGTGGTAGCGCCGATACACTGTAATTCGCCGCGTGCCAGCGCGGGCTTAAGCATATTGCTGGCATCGAGAGCCCCGGCCGCGTTGCCCGCACCGACCACAGTATGCAGTTCGTCGATGAAGAGGATGATCTCGCCTTCACTGCGCTGGATCTCCTCGATGGATGCCTTCAGCCGCTCCTCAAATTCACCGCGGAAACGCGTACCAGCGAGCATAGCGCCCAAATCCAGCGAAATGACACGCTTGCCCAGCAGCGGATCCGGCGCGTCGTTACTGACGATGCGTTGCGCCAGCCCTTCAACGATAGCCGTCTTGCCCACGCCGGCCTCGCCGATGAGCACCGGATTGTTTTTGGTGCGCCGGCACAGCACCTGAAGCACGCGCAGGATTTCTGCGTCACGACCGATGACCGGATCGAGCTTGCCCGCGCGTGCGGCGTCAGTGAGGTCCCGGCTGTATTTCTCCAGAACACGAAATCTGCTTTCGGAGCCAGGCTCAGTAACACGTGCGCCGTTACGGTACTCTTGGATTGCCTCCACTGCCTGCTCTTTGGTCACGCCTTCTTCACGCAAAATATTGGCTGAAGGTGTATTGCGCTCGCTGGCGATGCCCAGGAAAAGGTGCTCTGTGCTAATGAAGTCGTCCTGCAGCTTCTTTGCCTCTTCATTAGCGACATCCATGACGCGCTTGAGGCGCGGCGTAATAAACACCTGCGTCATCGGCTGTGCGCCATACGGGGACGAGGACGCACGCGGCGAATTCTCCAGAATGTGCTCCAGCTTGTGCGATATCGCGTCTACTGACGCGCCCATGCGCGTCAAGATCTGGGGAACGGCGTCGTCCGGTTCGGCCAAGAGTGCTAGGAAGAGATGTTCTGTATCTACCTGGGTTTGCTTGTACCGTTGCAACAATTCATAGGCGCGCATGGCCGCCTGTTGTGCTTTCTCAGTAAATCTATCGAATCTCATAATTGGTATACTCTCATTGCCCTTCTCTGCGTTCAGCGATTCCATGTGCTATACCACCAACATAGCGCCCGTGTACACAGACGCATAGGGGCATGGCTCGCGAACGCCTAAAAACTATCGCCACTGTTGCGGTTGTAGCCGCGCAGGTGACTATCGGTCGTAGCTTACATTGTAGAAGCTTACCTACACGAAGTCTACGCATATGAGACGTTATACAGCGTAGGAGTGATTCCGAAATGCGCCATCTCTAACGCAAGTCAAACACTGGCTTTGTCGACCCCAACCGCGCAGGTTCAAAATACGAAGTGACGTGTAGTACGGTACACGCCACTTCGTGGGTGGAAATCAAAATAGTACGGAAAAAGCAGTTGCTAGTAGCGCGTGAGCGCGGCGATGCTGCCCAATTCCTCAAGCTGCTTGTGCTCGTCGAGAACAGTGACGCCGATGCCTTGGACCATCGCCCTGCGCAACACGCTTTCAACACCATCGGGCAACTCCTGAACTCGTCCGCTTCCCAGTTCGGTCTCATCGTCCAAGTCCAGCACGATATACCCGTTGTCCACAAAACGATACGCAGGGCGGCTGAAGCCCGACAAGACGACGACATGCGCAGCCCGTCCGTCCTGGACCGCGGTTAGGGTATCGGGCAGCCCAGCCACCGCGTTCCCACCCTTGTGCACGGCCGTGACAACTGTATCGGCCATGGCTGTCGCTTCGTCATCGGATGCCTTGCGAATGAGTTCTAGTGCTTTCTCGCTGACGGTGGACGGCGAGGCATTGGCATCGGCCGTGATCTGGCCTACTACAATGGAGCGCAGACGGTGGCTCAACAGGTTCTGGAAGCGGGCCACATTGCGCTCGGTTCCCGCCAGAATGAGATGGCGCGTATCAAGTGCGCGATAGAAATCCTCGGCCATTTCGGCCGCATCTTGCAGGTTCTGTCGTGCTACACCTGTCTCATGCCGTTGATAGCGAGCAGAGGCCCATCCTCCCGCCTTGTGTTGTTTGACCTCCTCGCCGAGGTAGCCCTCCGCAGCTTCCAGCACCCCCATGTTAAAGAGATACAGGCGTGCGCCCTCTGAATCTACGTGAATCACACCGTACCGCTCGTACGTGTCGATGAGCGAGGCGAGCTGGCGCACGTACGGACGGAAATTGGTGAAAACAGTATCTGTGACGGGGACCATGAGACTCTTGGCCCACCAGAAGTCCTTATCAACGCAACTGAACATGACCAGTCCGCGGCCCTGCCAATTGTACCCCATCTCAATGAAGTTCTGCATCCGCTTGACGTCTTCCGGGGCAGCTACGTCAGCCTTATTCAGCAGATTACGCAAAGCCAATTTGTATTTTTCCGAAGACCGACGGTGGGGATCGACGTTCAAATAGACGCTCAGCACGGGGTGCTCAGCGTCGCTCTCGAATTCTATCGCTTGGCGGATCTCGCTGTCGAGTAACATGGACCCTCCTCATCTGGTTGGTGAACAACTTGTTGCTAGAAACGGTTACGGTACAGTCTTCCCTATTTGGTAAAGGGAGATACGCATACATCGCTTGCACGTTTGTACGGCTGGTCGCAGTCGAGTGCAAGCTTCTGCAGTCAAACTTGGCTTAAGGATTGATCATTGTGCGCTAATCGAGCCCTGCATACGGTCAGTTTCCGGCTTCAGCAGGCGAAGGATCGAATGTGGCATGAGGTGTTGGACTATGATGTCACGGTAACACGGTCGTGAACCGTTGTCAACCAAAGCGAATTTCGAATAGCCACGCGGCGAGGCCTCTAGCCGGCAAGTCTTGTCGCGTGT
>JBJYXA010000620.1:0-9530 GCA_046259705.1 Caldilineaceae bacterium | reverse complement strand
TCATGTACGGCGCCATGTCAGCCACGCGTTCTCCAGCACCCCTAGCCCAGTGCTTATCCCACATATCGCATATGATAATAGCCGTCTGGTCTGCTGGGATCGCGCGCGGCGTAGTCTCTGTGCGCCAGATATTGTAGCCACTGGAATCGGACGTGAGGTAACTGCGTCTGAAATGGAAGACCAATTGTCCTTTATAGTCTACTCCATCCATCGACGTGTTCCTTCCAGGCGCAACTGTCGTCTGTCGCAACAACAGGCAGGCATGTGGTACTGCGGTTCCGGGTACTCGTTTTGCGTCGTAGGAGGCATCGATAGACGCACTACGTAACGTCTTGCTTACCTCGATCTTGGTCGGACTATGGAGAGCCCCCATCATGGAGGCTCCCCACTGCGCTATTGTACAGCTATACGGCAAACTGTCAGTCGAGTTTTTCCAGTGGTTCAGTTTCGTGGATAGCCTTGGTCATCCCATATGGATTCTCAAAGCTCGGCGCAGGCGCCGCCCACTTCACGGCATTGGCGAGTACCTGACGCACTTCTTTCTGGCGGTAGATCGGGAATGTCTCGTGGCCAGGACGGAAGTAGAAGACCTTTCCATGTCCGCGATGGTAGCAGCATCCGCTGCGGAAGACATTGCCTCCCTTGAACCAACTGATAAAGACCAACTCGTCCGGAGCCGGAATGTCGAAATGCTCACCGTACATCTCCACCTTTGGGATATCGATGTAGGGGCCGACACCGGCGGCGATGGGATGGCCTGGGTTGACGACCCACAGCCGTTCGTTTTCGGCCGCCTCGCGCCAGCGGAGAGCACAAGAGGTGCCCATCAAGCGGCGGAAGATTTTCGAGAAGTGGCCGGAATGGAGGACGATCAACCCCATGCCTTCCATTACGCGCAACTGCACGCGGTCCACGGTGCTGTCATCTACATCGCCATGAGCCATGTGTCCCCACCAAACCAGTACGTCAGTCTCGGCCAGCACTTCGTCAGACAAACCGTTGTCCGGCTCGTCCAGCGTTGCAGTCCGTACGTTGCTGAAACCGAATACGCGCAATCCCTCGGCGATGACGGCGTGCAGCCCATCGGGATAGACAGCTTTCACGTCAGCGTCTCGCTTCTCATGACGATATTCATTCCATACGGTGACGCGTAGGTCGCTCATAACTCCTGCTCCATTGATCTTGTAGTCGTTCTGTGTTTGGCGATTAGGAGACAATCGGAATGGTCGTCATTCCGTCGCAGTACTCACGGACCCCAGTCCAGCATTTGTTCTGAGACGAAGGTGTAAGTAAACGGTAGCTCGATGGGCAAACGACGTTGGCCTTTACCGTCCGCGTTCATCACCCAGACACCCCATTCACCGACCGCGTTGCCGGTATCGCGATTGCTCAGATAGACGATGTGCTTCCCATCCGGACTCCACGCAGGAGCCACGTTGCTCGGAAAAGCCTCGGCGAGCGCAAAGGGAGGCTTCGTAAGCGCCATCAGGCCGCTGCCGTCGGGATTCACGGTGTATATTTCCCAGTGGCTGATTTCCCGCTGCTGGAACGCGATGCGTCCCGCCCCAGGTTGCCAATCCGGGTCCATCTCATATTGTTTGAGAATATCGAAGTAAACCAGTTTCGTATCGACGTTCGGTTCGTTCTGCGCGATTTGCAGGCCGCCCGTGGACTGATAGACGATGCCGCCGACGTTCCAGTCCGGAACGCGCGCGTACGGCAGGTCCATCGGATCCCAATAGTCACTTCCGTCGGTGCGGATTCGCGCCAGACTGGGTTGTCTTTCTCGCTCAGGTAAGTCACCGTCCGGCGAAGGTACGCTCAAACGGCACCGCGCCGCGTCATCCTTGCACAGAATGCTCTCGTCTCCACGTTCAAAGACGATGTACTTTCCGTCCGGGCTAAATTTGGGCGAACGAAGATGCTCCCGGCCCCCGAACAGCAGACGTTCCTCGCCGCTGTTTATATCGACGACATAGACACCGTTTTCACCCCCATCGCGAGTGAACGTGACCAACGATCCGTCGGGGCTGATTGCTGGATCAAAGCCGCCCGTCAACAGACGCAAGTCACCGGACGCCAGGTCATAGATGTAGATGTCGCCGCCCCATTCCTTCTGAATAGCAAGCTTCCCGCTGAGGCCGGTGATGCTTCCCATGGACGGAGCGGGCGTACCCGAGCTAAGTGCGGGCGGTCCCATTTTCACCGGCGGAATACCGGAAGCACTGGCCGGTGCCGCCGGGATCGGCGACGCTACCTTTCCAACTGTCTGATTTTCTTGATTCTGGACGTAAGACGGTGCGCTTGATACCGCGGCGGCAACCGGTAGCGCACTCAAATCAGCGCTGGTCTGCAAATAGTCCGCGGCCGCCCAACCGAAACCGCCGGTGACAGCCGGTAGGTCGATCTGTATCCAGTTGCCATCCTCGCTCCTGGCCAACAAAACTACCATCTCTTCCGGAAGCGCTTTCGCGATGACCCTGTATGTGTCGCCCGGTCCTGCCCGCACGTTGAGACGGCTGTCCTCAAGCGCAATGCGCGCAGTTGGCTGCCGGCTGGAGCTGGATGGCGAGAGACCTTTGCCCGTGGGCGGGGTGACTGTCGGTAGCGCGGCACTTGCGACAGACGAGACCTCACCGTCAGCGGATTGCAATGCCAAAGGCTGCAGCGTGGGTGTGGGCGCCATGGGATTGATTGCCAGGTCTACCGGTGCAAGTCGAGCGGTGTCGAAAATGATCAGATCGTCAACGGACATCCATCCTTCCGGCGCACCGTCCGACTGGGTGAACACCCATTTGCCATCGGCAGACCGCTTTGACGCAGTCGTGTACGCTCCCTGGGGAAGCGTTCCTGCCCAACTTCCATCCGCGTTCCAGACTTCGCCACCGCCCCGACCAACTACGGCTTCGGTGCTGTCCAAGTACGGTACTGGCGTCGGCGTTCGAGTGGGCCTCAAGGTCGCCTGCGCCGCAATGGCAAGCGCCAATTGCGCCGCCGAGATGCTGCGCTGGGGTTCGTATGCGAGAGCCGTATCGTTTGCTTGGACTTCCGGAGCCGTGGGTACGCTAACGGGTGTATTGGCGGCCGGCACGGCGGACACCGCGGCTGCCGGCGCGCTGGCCTCCTCGTAGAGGTTGCCAAAGTCGGCAAAGTACGATTGCGACAACCAAGCGACGCCGGCCAGCACCCCGACCACGAGCGCCGATGCCACCAAATAGAAGCGACCGGCGTGCCGTCGCTCGCCGGTTCGCTCAACTCCTTTTGATAATTGCGGAGACTGTCTGTCCCCGCGTGACTCCTGCTGCTGATCCATATGCCTGCGACTACGTACGGCTACTCACGCCTGTTAACTCGGCTCTAGCTAGCTAAGGGGTGAAACCCATGACCGAGTCTACGGGGCTGAATCACCTGTGTCGTCCGCTTCCCCTGCGCCGGTGGAACTGCTTTCCGCATCGACTTCCGCGTCTGTTGCATTCGATGTCGCGCTATCCGAGGCGTTCTCACCCGAGGCCGTTTCCGACACAGTTTCTTCAGCCTGTGCCTCAGACTCCGATGCGGCTGCGGCGGGCTCTCCCTCTGCGAAAACCGCTGATGCCGTCATACCGGGCAACAACTGATCCAGTGGCCCGTCGGTGAGCACAATTACTACCGGGAAGGTGACGAACCCGGTTCCCGAATTGGCGGTTGGTGCAATCCTGTCGACCTGTCCGAGGAATTGCTCTTGAGGCAACGCAAAGACGGATATTACCACCGGTTGGCCGGTCTCGATCCTGCCGATGTCCTTTTGTTCGACATTCACGATCAGGCGCAGATTTTCGGTGTCGGCGAGGATCGCCGCGACCGTGCCTGCTGACGCTTCCTGACCCACATCCAGGTTAACGGCCAGTACGACGCCGTCAATGGGGGCGGTGACCTCTGCATGCTCGCGCGCCAGGCGTGCCTGTTCCAACCCGATCATAGCTTGCCGCACACTCAACTCGGACTTGCGGAGTTCGGACTCCTTCGGCCCTTCTTCCAGCTTATCCAGCGCTGTCTGGGCCGACAGAACGTTAGCATTCGCGGAAGCCAACTTTGCCGGTGTCGGCATTTCCAAGAGACGGTTGAGTTTGTCTTGTGCCGATTGAGCGGCGCTGAGCGCAGAATTAAGTTCGGCTTCCGTGGCCGGTTTGCTCGCCTCTTCATACGCAGCTTTGGCTGCTTCCAGATCGACCGTAGCCTTCTGCAGGTTGTCGGCAGCGTCGGTCGCTGCAGATTCCGGCAACCAGGCAATCTTGTCGAATTCTCGCTGCGCCTGTTGTACGCTTATTTCAGCTTTGCGCATGGTTGCTAGGGCTGAATTCACCTGCGCCGGCGTGGGCTTGTCTTGGACTTCTTGGTACTGAGCCCAGGCGGCCGTAGCTGCGCTTTGCGCCGCGGCCAGTTCTTCTTCCTTCGGTCCGGCCTCAACTTCGGCGTAGTCTTCTTGCGCCTGCAAGAGTTGCGCACGCGCTAACTCGATATCGGACTCTTCGATTTCGTCCCCTAATTCTTCGAAATTGATGCGCGCTGTCTCAAACCCGATCTCGGCCTGTTCTACGGCCCAATCGAGATAAGTTGTATCAAGCGCAACCAGAAGTTCACCGGCAGAAACTCTGTCGCCTTCTTCAACTAAGACATGGTCCACGCGCCCGCCTGTGCCAAGCACGACCTGCCGATCTTCCTTTACCTCGATTGCGCCAACCGCACTGAGTTCTTCGCCAGACGGAAGCTGCTGGTCAGCCGGTGCCGCTTCCAGGGCTGGTTCAGCGGCTACGGGTTCAGCCTGGAGCGCATCGATCGACGGCGATTCGGACGGGCTTAGGCCGAGCGTGGCCACCGTCCCTCTCTCCTGCGGCAGCGATTCTGCCGCCGTGACCATAGGCGGTTCCAACGCCGTCAATTCTGGAGTGTCGCCAAGCATACGCGCCATTTGCGCGCCGCGTGCGCCGAGAAGCGTCACTCCGAATCCGGCGACGGCAATCATCAAGTATAGGAGGGACCATTGGGCGATTCGTTTCATCGTACGCTCCCACGGCTGTTGTTCGTGACGAGTGGTTCGATCTCTTCGTACCGTACGGTGCGGGGAAACAAGGTGACGTCTAGTCAGTTCCAATATGGACGAGTATGTCCGGCTCTTGTAGGCAGTTGCCTGTAGAAAGTGTGCGTCTCGTGCACGGGGCCGCATGTGCAAGTGCGCCAGACCAGCGACTTCCGTAGCATACCACCGCCACTGCTATCCATGCAAAGGAACGGGGGTTCAGCACTCTTCCTCTGCGTCGCCATCAAGCAAGGCCTCGACCGAAGCCTTCGCTCATGCTACTGCCACGCTTCATGCCCTACGCGTATGATTCATCCGCGCTCGCCATATTGATTCTGAACTCAACGAATATGCTTGCATTGGGTTACACTGTCTGGGGGGATCACATCGGCTGCGGAAAGATATTCGAGGAGCGGTTTTTTGGGATTTGGGTCAAAAGATAGTACATGGAATCTCTGGATAGCTTGCTAGAACGGTCAGCCAAGCTGCACCAGCATCTTTGCCCGCGACAGGTCCTCGGTGTTCGCATGGGGATGTTGGGCGAAAGTCTTCTGGGCGTGGAGCTACCGCAGAACGACAAGCGCGTATTAGCGATCGTGGAAACTGACGGATGCTTTTCTGATGGCGTAGCGGTGGCGGCCAACTGTTGGGTAGGCAGGCGGACCATGCGTGTCGAAGACTATGGAAAACCAGCAGTTTCATTCGTGGACACGGAGACCGAGGATGCTTGGCGAATCTGGCCTCACCCGCTCGCACGCGAGATTGCGCCGAACTATGCAGTGGAAGCGAACAACAAATGGGAGGCAATGCTGCTTGGCTACCAGCGCATGCCCGATGCGGAGCTATTGTTGTGGCAGCCCATTGTACTGCACAGACCAGTGGCGGAAATTATCAGCCGTCCTGGCCTAGTGGCAGTTTGCGAGCAATGCGGCGAAGAGATAATCAATGCGAGGGAAGTGGTCGTTGGAGGGCGGACCCTTTGCCGCGCTTGCGCCGGAAACGCGTACTATGACTTCGGTGACCGTGACTAGGTTGGCGAGAACAGTCGCTACCTGGTAGGCCGGTCAACCATTGGTTGCCTCTTTGGCCTGACCACATGGAACCCTTTGGCCCTGCGGCCGGACGACCTGAGCAGCCCACATCCCTAAACGAGGCACGACCACCGGCTTGCCCCTCGTTTTCACCGGTAGCCATAACCCCTTCACTATAGCTTGACGCGTCGGAGCCTAAGCGCGTTGGTAACCACGCTGACGCTGGAGAACGCCATAGCGCCCGCTGCAAATACGGGATTGAGTTGTTGCAAAAAGCTCGGCGCATTGGGCACGAGCATCAGTACGCCGGCGGCAATCGGAATCAGAGCGACGTTGTAGCCGAAAGCCCACGCCAGATTCTCACGGATATTTCTCATGGTGGCCTTGGAGAGCTTGATCGCCTGCGGCACGCTGCGCAGATCACCGCGCATCAATGTGACATCCGCAGCTTCCATGGCCACATCTGTGCCAGTGCCGATGGCCAGCCCCACGTCGGCCTGGGCAAGCGCCGGCGCGTCGTTGATGCCGTCACCCACCATACCGGTGACCGTACCCTCTTGCTGAAGCTTGGCCACATACGCTGCTTTGTCGCCAGGCAAGACCTCGGCGAGCACGCGGTCGACGCCTGCTTCGTGCGCGATTGCATTCGCCGTAGTCTCGTTGTCCCCCGTCATCATGATCACCTGAAGTCCCTGATCATGTAGGCTGGCGATAGCCTCGGCCGAACCTTCCTTAATCGTGTCCGCAACGCCGATCAGCGCTTGGGCCCGTCCATCCACGGCTAACCACATCGCCGTTTTCGCCTCGGCCTGCAGGTCTTTGGCCGTCGGCCCAAGACCATTGAGAGATACCTCCTCGCGCTGCATGAGGCGAAGATTGCCGAGCAGCACGTCGTGACCGTCGACCTTGGCGCTGATTCCGTGACCGGCGAAACCTACAAAGGCATCTGGCTGGCTGAGCGCCAGCCCCATATCTCGCGCAGCGCGCACGATCGATTCACCCAGTGGGTGCTCAGAACCGCGTTCTGCCGAGGCAGCCAATCGCAATAGCTCATCACGTTGCAGCGAAGATTCGGAGCTGATCCGCACATCTGTCACGGACGGCGTGCCTTCCGTAATCGTGCCCGTCTTGTCCAGAATAATGGATTGCAGCTTTTCCGCCCGCTCCAGGGCGGCGCTGTCCCGGAATAAGATCCCGTAGTCAGCGCCTTTGCCGATGCCAACCATAATGGATGTCGGCGTAGCCAAGCCCATGGCACACGGGCAGGCAATGACCAGTACAGCCACCATACGCAGCAAGGCCGCCACAAAATCACCGCCTGCAACCCACCACACACTGAACGTGATCAGGGCGATGATGATAACTGCCGGCACGAACCACGCCGCCACGCGATCGACGAGACGCTGGATCGGCGCACGGCTGCCCTGCGCCTGTTCTACGAGCTTAATGATCTGGGCGAGAGCGGTATCTCGTCCAACCGCGGTTGCTTCGCAGCGCAACATTCCCCGCCCGTTTACGGTCGCGCCGATGACGGCGTCGCCGGCCTCCTTGTCCACGGGCATGGACTCACCGGTGACCATGCTTTCGTCGACGGCGGAACTGCCGTCCAGTACAGTTCCGTCGACGGGAATCTTCTCCCCCGGGCGTACTATGACGGTGTCGCCGACCTGTACCTCGGCAATCGGAATGTCTATCTCTTCACCGTTGCGCAGGATACGAGCAGTCTTGGGTTGCAGTCCGATTAGCTTCTTGATGGCTTCGCTGGTTTGCCCCTTAGCGCGCACTTCGAGCAGCTTGCCCAGCACGATGAGCGTGATGATGGCAGCGGACGTCTCGAAGTAGACATGTGTGCCTAATACGAAACTGCCCATGGTGAGCGCAACGAGTACGGCAACGCTGAAGAAGTAAGCGACCGATGAACCCATGGCCACCAGTACATCCATGTTGGCGCTGCCGTTGCGCAAGCTCTTGTAGCCGCCGACGTAGTAGTCCCACCCGACATAGAATTGCACAGGCGTAGCCAGCGCAAAGAACAACCAGTTGACCCAGAGCGCGTGAGACCAGTGTCCCAGCAGACCGAAGTCGCGGCCCATACTCATTAGGAACAACGGGATGGTGAAGAGAAGGCCGATGGCAAGCCGGATCTGCTGGTGGCGCAGCTCTGCCGAGCGTGCAGCCGACTCGGCATCCTCCACATCCTCGTCACTGCGGGCTTCGACTACGTCGTAACCAGCGGCGCGCACGGCGGCAACTAGCTCACCGCGGGTAACGCTGCCGGGCACGAAGGTTATGTTTGCCTTTTCTGACGCAAAGTTTACGTGCGCGTCCAGCACGCCGTCGATGCTGTTGAGACGCCGTTCTATCGTACGCGCGCAGTTAGCGCACGTCATGCCCAGGAGTGACAGTTCCTCCGTAGAGGTGGGAACCTCGTACCCTGCGCGCTGGATGCGCGCGATGACATCGTTGGCCGCGACTCGCACATCCGTCAGATTCGGGTCAAAGACGACGGTGACTTTTTCGCTCGCGTAGTTGACATTGGCGTCCGCTACACCTTCGACCTTTTTGCTGTTGCGCTCGACCGTCCGTACGCAGTTTGCGCACATCATACCCACGACGGGCAGCGTCATCTGCTTACCATGCGTCGATGGACGCAAAGATGCCGTCGCTTCGCCATCAACATTGGACGCCGTGGCGTCGGTAGCAACGTCGGGCGCTTCCATGTCACGCGTCGTTTCAATCATTCGAGCCCCACCTCACTAACATTCTGCAAATTCACACCTCACGCAGCCGGTGGATAATCAATCTCCTCGAGAAGGGACTCAATCTGCGCCCACGTCGCGGGTTCCACCCATTCGACAGTCACCTGCCTAGACTCGACGTCTGCCGTCACTTTGTCAACGCCGGCCAGCTCACCCAATTCCGTTTCGATCGTATGAGTGCAGTGGCCACAACTGATGTTCGGTACCTGAAATGTCTTGGTAGTCATATCACCCTCTCTGTTCCCCAAAATACGAGATTTCCTATAACGCGCAACGCTGAAGCAAGAGCTATCGCTTCTGCGTTACGTCAAACACACTAGTAAGCTCCTGCAGCATGGCCTCGCGCTCATCCTGGTCGTCGCCCTGAATGGCCGTGGTCACGCACGTGCGAAGGTGATTGTCCAGCACCATGGTGTTCACCTTGGCGAGGGCCGCCTGCACTGCCTGTACCTGGCGAATGATGTCAATGCAGTATGCATCCTCCTTGACCATGCGCTCGATGCCCTTGATGTGGCCGGCAGAGCTGGCCAGCCGCTGAGAGATTGCTTGCTTTGTGGCGTCATCCATAAGATGCGGCTCCTCGTTTGCAACCCTACCCCCCGGGGGTGGGGTATGCAATAATTATGCATCTAGTTGCTTCGGGTGTAAAGTAATCGACACTACGGATTTGCGCAATGAGGTTGT
>JBJYXA010000619.1:0-1634 GCA_046259705.1 Caldilineaceae bacterium | reverse complement strand
GTACGCTCGGCGTGGTGGTGGCGCTGCACGCGAGGTGGGGCTGAAGCACGTACCAACACTCCCGAGAACCACGCGCGTCCGCTGTGCCCGCCGAAGCTGCCGCTCGCCAGAGGGTCCCCGAGTGGCCGTTCCCGACCCACAGCCGTCGTCGGATCTTCTAGCAACGACGACGGGAGTGTAGTTGAGAGCGGACATTGAGACAGCCGCGTTTTTAAGCACTTGTGCCGCCGAGTTCGCCGACCCGCATACGACTGATCTGCGAGGCGGCCCACGCGTCGCTGCCGAACCAGGACCTCTTCGTCCAGCCCGAACCTGCCTTCGAGTTCGACCAACGCGTTGCCTGGCAGCCGCCGTCTCTCTCGCAGGAGACGGGGCAGCCGATCTCGTCTCCAGGCGGCGTGCCGCGTCGCAAATGCTTGCCCAAGCACCGCAATCCGCTGGCTACTTTTCTACATTGTTGTATACTTAAAGTGTGGTTTCCTAAATGGTTAGACGGTGCGGAGGCGACAAATGAAAATCCAAGACGCAATCGCAATGGCTGTTAGCGGGAAAAACGCGAAAGAAGGAGCAAAGGTGGATGGGCATAGCTTCTTCATCCGATCAGTTAAGAACAAGAACCGGCTTAAGGGAGACGAAACGTCTTACTTCAGGCACGAGCACGCCGGGAAGGATGATCGTGTCTTCTATACCGTCAAGCTGGGAGACAAGAAAGGCGAATACTCCGCGAAACTTACGCGAATTCAGTTCCGAGGGCCTCTCGTCAAGAACGGTTTTCGAGACATTGGCGATCACGGTATTGACGTGACAGACGCTGTCAAGTTGCTGAAGGCCGCGCCCGGTGGATGGGGGAGTTTAGCTAAGGCGGCTAAGGAATTGGACGTGCAGGGATTCCTTGACGGTGATTGGGTGCCTGCGGCGGCGAAGGTCGTCGATATGATCGGACAACGAATGGCAGCGAAGAGGTAATTCAGGCAGGAGGATTGTCGGCGTTGGCGGGGGGAGGACATCTCGATGTTGGCGGCCATATCGGCTGTGCCGTTTGCCCCTCACGCGTGTAGGATGGTGGAAGTGCGGAACCGACGACTTGAGCGCGCCCGCTGAGGCCGCCCTAGCTGTGGCCGTGCCGGCCCGCAACACGCGATCTCCGGCGCGCTACCTCTGGGTGTGCTGGTGGCGAGCCTGTTTGATTCCCTGCCGCTGGTCTGCCCCAACTGCGGAACGGATACGCATCATCGCGTTCATCACCGATCCCGCTTCCGTCCAACTGGCCCTCATCTGCATCGTTGAGCAGCGACCGCGGCTTCAATCCAACATTATGTAGCAAATGCACGTGATCCAAGGCGGCCGGCTTAGCAGGTCGGGTAACTAATGAAAGTGCTGATGGCAACCGGCCTGAAGCAGACAACAAACCACCAGCAGGTTACTGATTTCGATGCCGTATGCAACTGCTGCATAATGCCGCTTCAATCTCGTAAAAGTCACAACGATTAGGGCAAAGTAACCGGCTTTAGCCCTTGGAGACTCAACGTCCGTTTAGTCGAGTGCTACCGCCAATGGCAGCCGAAGCTGTGGTGACCGCTCCTGGCCGTCTGCTGCCTCTTAGGGGTCGCCCCACAAGCGGCAGCTGAACGCCA
>JBJYXA010000618.1:0-6477 GCA_046259705.1 Caldilineaceae bacterium | reverse complement strand
ACACCCAGTCAATTCCTTGTTGCGGCGTCATAATGTCGCGGACGGTAATGAACAGGAGCAGTCCGATCAACACCACAAAACCGACCATATGCACGAGGCCCTCACGCTCGGGGTTGATGCGCCGGCCCCGCAACGCCTCTATGGCGATGAACAGCAAGCGGCCGCCATCCAAAGCCGGAATTGGCAGCATATTTGTGATGGCCAAGGCAGCGCTCAGAACTGCCGTCAGGCGCAGAATTGGGAACCATAGGCCGGTATCGATGGTTGCGTTCACTGCGCCGCCAACGAAGCGGGCAATACCGACGGGCCCAGACAACTGAGCCTCGGACGGAGCCAATTGCCCCATGATCAGCATAACCGGTAGCTTCAGGATGAGCACAGCGTAGCCAACAGTTTCCTTGACCCCCTCGCGCAGGGACGCAAGTAACGGCAATCGAGCAAGCGTGTTTGTCAGGCCGATGCCTACGCCCAGCGCGCCCTCACCGGGCGGCGGATCCACGCGCGGTGTCGCCTGCAGCGTTTCCCATTGAGTACCGCGCAATACGGTAATGTCGACCGGTTCACCGGCGTGTGCAAGAATGACATCACTCAACGTCGAATCCAGCGAGATGGTCTCGTCATTGACAGAATAGACCAAATCGCCGGGCTCTATTCCGGCCGTCTGCGCAGGAGAGTCGTCTGCCACTAAGGTGATTTCCGTGGACAGCACAGGAGCATACTCCACGCCCGTGAGCAACTCGGCTGACGTTGCGCCTTCGGGAAGTTGAACCTCCTGAATCCGGCCATCGCGGCTCAACAGCAGTTGGGCTTGACCATCACTGGTCTGTGCCGGTCGGGCCATTACCTTGTAGTTCATGTCCGGCACTGGGTTCACCTGTACAGGCCGAGAGTTGAGTTCCAGCAGGACATCGCCCGGTTGGATTCCGGCTGCAGCGGCCATGGATCCGGCAACTACGCCGGTCACCTGGGGCCTGCCTGCAGGCGCCGGAAATCCCGCCATGAAGCTAGCAGCAAAGAGTATGACGGCGATCAGCGCGTTCATTGCGGGGCCTGCCAGCAGGGTCAACGCCCGCCCCATCCGGCTGGCGGCATTGAATGATCCAGGCGACATATCGCCTGCATCCTCCCCCTTCATTCTGGCGAACCCACCAAACGGAATTGCGTTCAGCGTGAAGTCCGTGCCGTCGTACGTGAAGAGCTTCCAGATGCGCGGGGGATACCCCATACCAAACTCGACCACCTCAATGCCGTGCCGCCGCGCCACCCAGTAGTGACCTAGCTCGTGCAAAAAGACGAGCACGCCAAGTACAAGTACGAAAGAAACTATCGTTATCAGCATAGTGTTGTATGCTCCCAGAACACCATCTCCGGCAGCCTCGCACGCGCACGCGCGTCCAAATCGCTTACCAGGTATGGCCGAATTATACTTGTTGCCGAGTTGACCCTGCAAACAGTACAGGGGTGAGCCTGTTCACTCGGCAACACGCTACCCTTTGATACGTGTGCCAGGTAAGTCCCGGTTCCCGCTAAGCGCGGCCAAAACATTGCCAGGACGCAGACCACCGCACACAATGACTTCCAGTCCGGGTGTGGCCTGGACCATCCGTATGGCCTGCGCGGCCTTCGCCGACATCCCACCGGTAACGTCGACCCCGTGGCTTCTTCCCAGCCCCTGCTCAATCCCGGCCAGCGAGTCCGGGCCGAGTTCGCGCAACAGGGTTGCTCCGCGATCGAGTTGCGGGTCTGCGGTATAAATACCTTCGACTTCGCCCGCCAAGACTAGTCTCCGCGGACGAAAGTACGGTAGTAACCATTCGAAGAGTTCTTCGGTACTAACGATCGTGCCGCCTATCTCTTCGTCCAGCACAACGTCGCCAAATACTACCGGCGTGAGACCACGCGCCAACGCAAGGGCTATCGTTTCCGCCGAACCGCCGGCGACGGCCCCATTGCGACAACGAAGTATAGCACCTGGCTGGATGCTCCAGGCAGGGATTCCGGTGGCCAGCAAAGCGCTCACCACCAGGCGATTCAGGCGGGCAGCGGCATCACCGGTAGCCGCAAAACCTAACCACTGATCCGGTGTGTTCACCCCGTGCCGTGTGCCGTAGCGGCTGCCGTGCACATGGCCGAAACTGCCGGAACCGTGCCCCAGCACCAGCCGTAGGTCAGGATCCATACGCAGGGCTTCCGCGATCTCATGCGCGAGCCGTTCAATGACATCGGACCGCGGCATCTCTTCCTTGCGCTTATCCGTAATCAGCGATCCACCGAGCTTGAGAAAGACGGTTCGCAATGCATACCCTCTCACGCAGCCGGCGGAGCGCCGTTTTCACGCAGCACAAACGTCAGCGTCGACAATAGCGCTTCTTCCTGCTCCGGCAACACCGTGCGCGGATCGAACAACAAATGGTCCTGCTGTATGCGACAAACGACAGGCGTCGACGCATTGCGGAGTGCAGCCGCTATCCCATCAACGTTGGCGGAGCGCACGGCGAGCAAATGGGTGGGAAGCGTCTCGCCCGGTAGACTGCCCCCGCCGACCGCGCTCTCTCCGGAAATCACACTAAAGACAACATGCGCTTCGGACGTATTCGATAGTCTGTCTCGCCATGCCTGGGCGCGCCGGTGCATTTCGTCCTGTGAGGCGCTGATCATGCGCCAGACGGGTATTTCCTCCAGCGCCCGACCCTGTTCGTAGCTCAGAAGCGTCGCATCCAGCGCTGACAGCGTCATCTTGTCCACGCGTAGCGCACGCGCCAGCGGATGACGTCGTAGCCGCGCGATTGGTTCCGCCCGCCCGAGCACGATGCCTGCCTGGGGGCCGCCGAGCAGCTTGTCGCCGCTGAACGTGACAATATCGGCCCCCGCGTCGAGGCTAGACTGCACCATCGGCTCCGGGGATAAGCCAAACTCTGCCGTATCCAACAATGTACCACTGCCGAGATCGTCGATCATAAGGACGTGTCGGCCCGACTCGGAAATGTAGCCGTGGGCAGCGCCGGCTAGCGCGTCGAGCAGTGGCTCGGTCACAAAGCCGATCTGGCGGAAGTTGCTGCTATGAATGCGCATGATTGCGCCAGTGCGGACACTGAGGGCTGCCTCAAAGTCGCGCAGGTGTGTGCGATTGGTGGTACCTACTTCCACCAGCGTAGCTCCGCTCTGGCGCAATACATCCGGAATGCGAAAGCCACCCCCGATCTCGACGAGCTGTCCGCGGCTTACGATCACTTCCGTATCACGACAGAGGCCTGCCAGCGTGAGAAAGACAGCGCCGGCGTTGTTGTTCACGATGAGCGCATCCTCGGCGCCCGTTAGACGGCAAAGGCGCGCCCGTGCATGGTCGTGGCGGCTGCCCCGAACGCCGGCATCGAGTTTGTATTCCAAGTTGCTGTATCCCTGGGACGTCGCCACGATCGCTGCCCGTGCTTTGGCGCTTAATGGAGCGCGGCCCAGATTGGTGTGGATGATCACACCCGTAGCGTTGATGACGGGAAGAAGCGATGGGCGCGCCGCCTGTTTCAGCGCTGCCCCGATTCGCCCGGCCCACACAGCTGCCTCTGGCGCGGGAACCCCCACTGCGATAGCAGCCCTCGCTTCGTCGAGCAACGTACGGACCACAGCGGCCAGGTTGTCCCGGCCGTATTCTGCAGCCATTTCGGCAATCGCGGGGTCGCGCAAGAGCGCGTCCACGGCAGGCAGCTTTCGATATTGTCTATTGTAGTCCGTTGCCGTTTCACTCATATCTTGCTACTGACGTTACGAGGGGCACAGAGGTCCGAATTCCGCGACCATGACGTCTGCCCCGCTGCGACAAAAAGCGGCTGACCTGAATTGGGGCCAGCCGCAGATGACAAGGATCCAGTGGGCGAAAAGGGACTCGAACCCCTGACCTCCTCGGTGTAAGCGAGGCGCTCTAACCAGCTGAGCTATCCGCCCGAATCGTCTGTACAATACCCGAAACACTATACAGTGCCGCCTTTGCTTTGTCAAAAAGTAGCCGATTTGGCCCGAGTGTACTCGGCGCAGCAAGGAGCGCCGAAAAGGCCAGGCGCCAGGAGGGTGAACTAGACAGCGGTCCGTTCCGCTTGATACTCACCTTCGCGGCGCCATACGTCCAACATCAACTCATAGCGCGCCAGCCGCATCCCCGTATAGATGCAGTTGCTAGTCGAGAATATATAGCCGCCGCCGGGCATGCCATGACGAAGCGCGTAGCCGGCCGATTCCATCACTTCTTCATCCGTGCCCGTGTCCATCAATCCACAGTTTACGTTTCCGATCAGGCAAACCTGGTCACCGTACAATCGCTTCATCACCGCCATGTCTATGTCACCCTGCGGATCCAGCGAATGTAAGGCATGGGGCTTTGCGGACAGGAGTTGATCTACGATGGGCATGACGTTACCGTCCGTGTGTTTGATCACGTAGAAGCCCATCTGCCGGTAGGCAGACACAAGTTGCACCAGATATGGCGTGACAAATTCGGCGAATTGCTCGGGACGGAGAAACGGACCGGTATTGAAACAATAGTCCGAGCAGAGCGCGAATCCATCGAGTTCACCGTGTGCGTGAAGCTTCTCGGCGCGTACAAGCGCCCGATCCACCCGGCGCTGTGCCTCCTGTTTTAGCCCAGCAGGATCATCGTAGACTCGATAACAGAACTCTGCCATCTGCTGGCCATCCGGTATGGAGAACGTGGCATCCCCATGGCGCATGATGAAATAGCGGTCACCCGTTCTTTCCCTAATAAGGTCGATCAGACGCTTGTCTTCGTCCACGGTGTCTGGATTGGTGTGGATGAAAATCGCACTGTGGTCGTAGCGTTCCGCCGTGCGAATGTAAATGTCGGCCATCTCGGACCGATGGAGCGAACGCTCCTTCTCCTCCATCTGCACCCACTGCGCATAGTTGCGGTGACTCGGATGGACTTTGCCAAAGGCTTCCATTGTGAGAAAGAACACCAACTCAAAATGCGGTACACGTCCGACCAATGGACGGCGTTCCAGCGCAGCAATGAATCTCTCACGAGGTTGCATGGGCAAGATTCCTACTTTCTTTCTCGCGTGAAAGGCTTAATTGGCAGAGGTTGCTTCGGTCTTCGCTGGCAGCTTGTACTGTAGTCAACTACGCGTAGTCTACTACAACTAGGACAACCTCGTCAGGATCAAGAGCGGGCCTGCAATCGTTGCAGGCCCGCTTCCATTCGCGATTCGAACATGGCTGCTTGCAGCAGCCCAGCGCGGCTTTACTGCAGCATAGCTTCGACGGCTTCGGCGGTCTCGGAATCTCCGCCATCCACATCATCGTGGTCGACAACCGAAATGATGAAGTCCTCTACTTCAGTACCGTCCTCCAGCACTTTCTGACCGTAGTCGATCTCGAGCGTATCGCCGGGGACAAATTCGTTGGCAAGCAGGGCTTCACTGAGCGGATCCTGGATACGATTCTGAATCACGCGGCGCAGCGGTCGCGCCCCATATTCGGGATCGTAGCCGGCCTCCGCGATCTCCATGCGTGCTGCTTCAGTCAGCCGCATTTCGATTTCATGCTCGGCCAACTGGATCCGCAGCGGTTTCAACTCCAGCTCAACGATCATAGCGATTTCGTCACGGGACAGGGCACGGAACACCATAACGCCATCCAGACGATTGAGGAACTCTGGTCGGAACGTCTTCTTCAAGGCGTCCATCACCTTAGCCTTCATGGTTGCGTATTCCTGCTCGCGGCTGAGCTCATCCTCGTCCCTGGTGATGGCAAACCCAAGCTTGTTGGCTCCCTGGATCAGCTTGGCACCGATATTGCTCGTCATCAGGATGAGCGTATTGCGGAAGTCCACGCGCCGCCCTTTGGCGTCCGACAAATAGCCGTCTTCCATGATCTGAAGCAACATATTGAATGCCTCAGGATGGGCTTTTTCTACTTCGTCGAGTAGAACCACACTATAAGGCCGTCTTCGCACTGCCTCTGTAAGCTGGCCGCCCTCCTCATACCCCACATAGCCCGGAGGAGCGCCAACCAGACGACTTACGTTGTGGCGTTCCATGAACTCACTCATGTCGAGCTTAATCAGCGCATCTTCGCTGCCGAACAAGAACTCGGCCAGTGTCTTCGCGAGAAGTGTCTTGCCCACACCGGTTGGGCCAAGGAAGATGAAACTGCCGATTGGGCGTCTCGGATCCTTCAAGCCTGCGCGTGCACGTCGTACTGCCTTGGCGATGGCCCGGATCGGTTCTTCTTGTCCGATCACTCGCTGGCGCATCACTTTCTCCATTTCCAGAAGACGTTCGCGCTCCTCTCCAGCGATGCGGCTGACCGGTACGCCGGTCCACATGGAGACTACTTCGGCGATGTCCTCAGCCGATACCTGTGGCTGATTGGACGATTCGTTCCAGCCTTCGCGCAGTTCGTTGAGTCTCGCCTCCAGTTCGACTTCCTGATAACGCAGATCAATGGCGTCGTCGAACCGCTGCGTCT
>JBJYXA010000617.1:0-11895 GCA_046259705.1 Caldilineaceae bacterium | reverse complement strand
TGCAGCTCGGGCCTTTCTCACTAACGTGGTATGGAGTCTTCATCGTTGGCGGCGCAGTCCTTGCTGCCTACGTTTCCAGCCGGCTCGCTGCACGCGCCGGCGAGAATCCGGACCACATTTGGAATCTTCTGGCCTGGACGCTCATCGGCGGCATCGTCGGCGCCAGGCTGTACCATGTCTTCAGTAGTCCGGCCGACGGCTTGGGCTGGGCCTACTACCGGCAGAACCCCATCGACATCATCAACTTCTGGTCTGGCGGCTTCCGCGGGCTGGGCATCTATGGTGGCCTGGCGGGCGGTATATTGGCCATCCTCATCTATTGCCGCTATCAGAAACTGAACACTCTGCAATACTTCGACTTCATCGCCCCGAACGTACTGCTGGCGCAGGCTGTCGGTCGGCTCGGAAACTGGGCCAATCAGGAGCTGTATGGACCTCCGCTCAATGCGCCTTGGGCATTTCACATCAACCCGGTCCATCCGTGCCAAATGCCGCCCAATCTGCCGGCTAACATTCAGGACTGCGGTACGGTTGGCCTCACCCAGGAGACTCTCGCCTGGTACGCGAGCCACGGCTTCCATCCTACATTCTTCTACGAATCCCTGTGGAACCTGACCTTGTGGGCCGTACTCATGTTTGTTATCTGGCGGTTCGGTAACCGGTTACGCATCGGTGACGCGCTCTGGCTTTACCTGATCGCCTATCCCTTGGGGCGGTTCTGGGTGGAAATGTTCAGGCCCGACGCATGGGTGATGGGGCAGTTAGCCACCGCGCAATGGATCGCGATTGGAAGTGTCCTGGTAAGCGCCGCAATACTCGTCGCGCGTCATATCGGATGGTCGTGGAAAGATCATCCCGAGGAAAGTCTCAAAGCCTTGAGCCGCTATCGACAGCCCAAGTCTGAGGCGCCGCCGGAACCCGCATAGCGCGTAAGTCGCCAGTCAACCCTTCATAGAGCCAGACGGTCCCAGAGAGCGTTCTCCGCACGTTGACCCACCAGGTATCGCTTGTCCCCATATACTGCGGCCCCGGTGATTGCGTACTGGCCGTCCTCTATGCCAACGTAATGTCCGAATAACCTATCGGTTGCATCTCTCCAGCGCTGGGCTGCCTGCAGGTCGTCACGCTGCATGCCGACCCAGTCGGCAGGGATTTCGATCGCGATGTGGCTGCTCTCCGCGTCTAGCCGCATTTCCACATAGCCATCGTTTACGATGACGATTTCAGGTTGGTGTTCTAGGTCGAGGATCAACGATGGCGATCCCGTGATGGGTACATCGAGGACACGTCGGGTACCGATGAGCCACGTTAACGCAAACCGAGAGGCGGGTACCCGGTTGAGGTCGTTGCGAAATGGGTAATAATTTTCGCGGAAGCTGACCGCGATGGCGCGTAGCAGCCCAAAATTGAGAGCCGCGTTGGGATATTGAAGTGGATCGGCCGTCCAGTGGATCAAACTGATGCCATTGGCGCGCGCCTCATTCGCCTGGATACGTTTCAGGAGATTTCCTAGACGCATGCCCCGAAAGCGGGGTGAAACACCCATCACTTGGGACTCGATACGCAGCGCGCCGCCAAAACGTTCCGACCAGTCGGCGGGCAAGACAGGTCCTCCAAAGCGGTAGAAACCAAACAGGAATCCTGCCACCGTGTCGTCCACCCGCGCGACTAACGTTGTCCCCAGTTGAAACTCGTCACAATGGATATCGGTGGGATAGATGTATTCACGCGGACTATTCCATATTTCATGGTGCAGCTCGCGAATCTGCTCCGCCTCTATCGCAGTGGGCCGTCCGATCAGTGCGCTGCCGGTGTCGACATTTGTGCTCGTAAATGTGTGAAAGTCTCTTGGCGAATAGGGCACAATGGCTGCCGCCTGTACCTGGGCGCGTATTTCTTCGGTCACGGTCTCGATGAAGCTAGCGCTGTTCGCTCGTTCTGCAAGCGCGTGATAGCGAAATGTGTACTCCCGGCGTACGTCTACGCGGATAGGATTGGTTGCGTCGTTTGCCGGAGACAAGCCCCTGGGAAAAAGAAAGCCGACGAGCAGATAGTGCCCATCGTCGACTACTTCCACCATATATCCGCCCAGACCGGGAAGAACTACTTGCAGGAAATGGTAAGGCAGTACGTCAGGATTGTTCTGCGCGCCGATTAGCGCCCCGATGCGATCGATTTCGGCGTTCCAGGTGGGGCTCGCCGGCTCTAACACCTTGACCTGCATTTCAAGAACTGCTTCGATGGGCCTGCCGAATCAAGTATAGTAGGATACTGCCGGCCACGGCCGCATTCAGGCTCTCTACTCGACCATACATTGGCAGCCGAACCGTAAAATCACACTTCTCTCGCGTTAGCCGGCTAATGCCTCCACCTTCGCTTCCTACGACCACCGCCAAAGGGCCGTCAAGAAGTTTCGTGTCCGGCGTAGAAGCGCCTTCTTCGTCCTCGAGACCGGCAATCCAGAAGTCTGCGTTCTTGAGGTCATCGATAGCACGGTTGAGATTCGTGACCTGCGCGACCTGCAGATGTTCTACTGCCCCGGCGCTCGCGTTGACCACCGCCGGCGTAATTCCCGCGGCGCGGCGGTCTGGAATCAATACGCCGTCCACGGCCATTGCCTCGGCGGTCCGAAAGAGCGCGCCGAGATTCTGTGGATCCTGCATGTGGTCGAGGATGAGAACCAGCGGCGGCAGTTCTGCTTTGCTAGCTCGTTTGGCCTTTCTCTGGCTGACCTGCGTCAAGACTTCGTCGAACTCTGCGTACGGATATTCGTCGACCTCTAGTGCAACTCCTTGAGCGTTTACGCGTTGGTTGTTCAGGGTATCGAAAATACCGCCGCGCACCGTTCGCAAGGGAATGCTGGATGAGTTCGCCAGGCCGACAATCTCGTCGACTGCGTCGTGCTGCCGTGACTTCGAGGATGATTCTTCTAACCAGAGGCGGTAGGTCGGCCGGCGACCGGCGCGTAGGCATTCCATCACTGCGCGCCGGCCGTATACGAGTTCACTCATATATTACTGGTCTTTGAAGCGCCATTCGGTGCCGCTAGGTGAGTCTTCCAACACCACGTCCAATTCGGCCAATCCATCGCGGATGACGTCCGCTAGGGCCCATTGCTTAGCACTACGCAAATCACCGCGCACGCGTACCAAGAGATCGACGAAGGGTTTGGCCGACGCGGCTCCGGCCATCTCCGGGATCGGACCGGCCAGGGTAATACCGAGCACGCCCATCAACTCCTTCAGCGTGCGCTGTGCCGCATCGTAGAAAGGTCCGGTAACGCCAGCAGTGCGCGCAGAGTTGATCGCGCGAACCAGTTCGAAGATCGCGGCAAGGGCGCTACTGGTGTTGAAGTCGTCGTCCATTGCAGTAATGAAGCGGACACGCGCATCTTCCGTAGCAGTGCGCAACGTATCGACATCCTTGCCGGTAGAGGCGTCTCCGGTGCTCGCTCGCAAGCCGCTGCGCACACGCGCGAGGCTGCGTTCTGCCGAGTCCAGCGTCTCACTATTGAAGACGACTGGCTTGCGGTAGTGACCACTGAAAATGAGCATGCGCAAACCGTCGGCGGAGCGCTGGCTCAGAAACTCGTCGATGGTGATGAGGTTTCCAAGCGACTTACTCATTTTCTCGCCGGAGAGTTGCATCATGCCGTTGTGCATCCAGTAGTTGGCAAGTGGTTCGCCCGTCAAGCTCTCGCTCTGCGCTATTTCGTTCTCATGGTGCGGAAAGATGAGATCGTTACCGCCTCCGTGGATATCCACCGTTTCCCCAAGCGTTCGGAGACACATGCTGGAGCACTCGATATGCCAACCTGGCCGTCCGGGACCCCACGGACTCTCCCAAGCCGGTTCTCCAGGCTTGGCTGATTTCCAAAGTGCAAAATCGGCCGGATTCTCTTTACGCGCATCTTCATCTACGCGCGTCCCGGTGACGGCCTCCTCCAGCTTCCGGTGGCTCAGCTTGCCGTAGTCTGCATCCTTTTCGACACGAAAGTACACATCGCCATCCAGATCATATGCGAAGCCACGTTCGCCGAGTTCCTCGATAAAGTGGACGATCTCGGGTATCTCAGTGCTGACTCGTGGATACTCATCCGCTGGCAAGACATTGAGTTCATCCAGTTGGCGCAGGTAGTCCGTAGCGTACCGATTGGCCAGTTCGAACGGGTCTTGTCCCGTTTCGTTGGCCCGTGCGATAACCTTGTCGTCTACGTCGGTGAAGTTCGTGACGTAATGAACCTGATATCCGCGATAGATGAAGTAGCGACGTACCATGTCGAATACGATCGCGGCCATGGCATGTCCTACATGCGCATCGGAGTAGACAGTCGGTCCGCAAACATACATTTTGACCTTTCCGTCTTCCAGCGGTACAAACTCTTTCTTTTTTCGGCTAAGCGTATCGTAAATCTGCAATCCCATATTGGTTCCCGTCTATTGTGCATGGCTGTCGCGTGGCGATTTTTACTTCGGAGCTAGTGTACGGTCTCCGGTTCAGGCGTCGCAAATACGAGTCGCCCGGCGTTCGTCTGCAGGACTTTGGTAACCTGAACCAGTACTTCCTGTCCCACATACTGACGTCCGTTTTCGACCACGACCATCGTGCCGTCCTCCAGGTACCCGACGCCCTGACCCGGTTCTTTGCCTTCCTGGATGATCTTGATGGGCATTTCCTCGCCTGGCAGGAACACTGCCTTCACTGCGTTGGCAAGCTCATTGATGTTGAGGATGCTCACGCCTTGAAGGCGAGCCACGCGGTTTAGGTTGTAGTCGTTCGTTACCACTGCGGCGTTCATCTGCATAGCGAGACTGATCAGCTTATCGTCCACCTGTTGGGCGTCGTCAGGGTCCATATCGATGAAATCAATCGGCACACTGGGGTTCTGCTGCAGCCGGTCCAGCACCTCCAGTCCGCGACGACCACGGTTACGTCGCAGGGAGTCCGACGAGTCCGCGATGTATTGCAGTTCGTTGAGCACGAATCGCGGCACCATCATCTGACCCAGTAACCATCCCGTTTCCGCCACATCCGCGATGCGCCCGTCGATGATCACGCTTGTGTCCAGCAACAGCGGCGCGCGTTCGAAGGTCTCTATGGGCCGGTTTGATTCTTCAATCTCCGGATGGATCAGCCGATAGAAATCGTCCTGGCGTACCACCATCACGGTGGCGCCCAGATAACCAAAAATGAGTACGCCTACCAGCGGCAAGATGCCACCGAATGGAGGCGGCAGACGTGACAAAGGATAGGCAAGCAACGCGGCTATCAGCAGGCCAATGGCGAGCCCAATCGTGGCCGCGACGAGATCTTTGGCAGGCACGTTGCGCAGGCTGCTGCGCGCGGTTCGTGCCGGAGCAATCACCAGCCAGGGCGCGAGCAGATAGCCGAACGCCATGCCCGCAGCTGCGCCGGCGGCCGAATAGATTGTCAGCGCGTACGTCCCTGCAAATGCAACGCCGACGTAGTAGCCAACGATGCCGTATAGCAGCGCGCCCAAAATTCTGAACAAAGGGCCTAGACCCATGAAACCACACTCTCCTTTGACGCCCGGCTCGAACGCAGGAACGCCGGCCGGTCGGGACACCTGTAGCCCGATTGCGCTTGTTTACATATCTTGCGGAAATGATACCTGAAGATAGGTCTACGAGCAATCCGTCAGGGGTGACGGCACGAGTGCGATTCCTGCGCGATGCAGACTACGAACCAGTGGTCAACGGGGGTCTGGTCCCGGCCATAAGGGTGACCCATTTGGATCTATCGTGTCTGTCGGCGTGTATTTTGAGCCTGTCGATCCTCGTTTGGTATAGTTGAACCGTCATCACCGTACACGCGATAAGGATCGACGCGACGTACCGGGCAATGAAGGAGAGACATAGGGCGCCGGCCAAGACGCGGCGCACTGCGCTCACAAATGGGAAGATGGATGGGTAGAACCAGATTCGCCGCTCCAGCCGAGCGTCAGCGCTGGGCCCTCTGGGCGCTGGTTGGTTGCGCTGCAATTGTTTTTGTTGCCCAAGGCCTGGTCTCATCGGTCCGTAAGTCCGCGTCCTTCGATGAGCAGTACCACCTTACGGCCGGCTATACCTATTTGCGCACGGGTGATTTTCGCTTGGCCACCACACACCCTCCGCTCCTCGGCTTGCTCGCCGCCTCCGGTCTTCTCGGTCTGGATGGAATCACACTCCCACTGGAGGATCCGAGCTGGGCCGCAAGTGACCGTTTCAGGTTCTCCGACGTGTTCTTGTGGGAATCGAATGAACGTTCCGTGCAGATGGTCGAGGCTGCCCGCAGACCGCTCATTGCGTTGGGTATCCTTCTCCTGGCTGTCACCTTCTTCTGGGCGAAGAGGTTGCTCGGCGTTCCCGCGGCGATTCTGGCGACGGTATTGGTCGCGTTCGAACCCAATCTTGTGGCGAATGCACGTATCGTCGCCACCGATTTCGGTCTATCAGTGCTGCTCTTTTGCGCCATGTGGCGGACATGGCACTGGCTGCGCTCGCCTACATGGCCCAACGCCATTTGGATGGGCGCCATCGCCGGCCTAGCCATGGCTGCAAAGTATACAGGGCTCATGTACTGGCCCATCGCTCTTCTGGTGATGTTGGTCTATCCCGTGACTGAGCCACGGTTTGGTTACGGTAGACGTATGCTGGGTCTAGTCGTGGCAGGGTTCGCCGCCTACCTTGTGCTCTGGGCCGTTTACAAATTCAGCCTTGTCCCGCTGCACATCGGCGGCTTCTCCCTACCGTTGCCTGCGGGATTCTACTGGCAGCAGATCTGGGACACCTTTCGGGCTATTTCCGCTGATGAAGAAGGCAAGCTTGGCTTTCTTCTGGGCAACGCCTTTTCGGAGGCGCCCTGGCACTATTTCCCTGTCGCTCTCGCCGTGAAGACGCCTATCGCATTGCTTTTGTTGGTGGGGGCCGGCGTCTACGCGATGGCAGTGCGCAAGCGTGTACGCGAACTGTGCGTCTTGTGGTTGCCGGCGTTGGCCTTCCTCGCGCTGGGGATGACGGGCGTTTTGGCCATCGGTTTCCGGCATATTCTGCCGTCTTTGCCGTTCCTGGTTTTGATCGCCGCCAATGCGACCAATTTGCCTTTCAGGACGGCACGGAACCGACGCATGGCTCATTTCTTGCTCAGCGCGGCTGCCGTGTGGCTGATCGTCAGCTCTCTGCGCGTGTTTCCAAACCAGGAAGCATATTTTAACGAATTCGCCGGGAGGTGGCAGAACTGGAGCCATATCTTGGTCGACTCGAATCTGGACTGGGGCCAAGACCTGCCTGCGCTCCGTTCCAAAATGGAGGAACTGGGTATCGAGGAAGTGAACCTTGCCTATTTCGGCAAAGCCGTACCAGAAAAATATGGCGTGCATTATAGCCCCCTGCCCAGTTATCTGCGCTTCATGGATGGCTACGAGGTTGACGCGTACAACCCCTACACGCCTGAGCCCGGATGGTACGCCGTTAGCGCCACCAGTCTGCAGCTTGGGACCATGTTACCGGGCACGACCGAACTATATGCTAAATTCCGTGATTTGGAGCCCGCTGCACGCGCCGGCTACTCGATCTATCTGTACTACATCGATTATTCGCCAGACTTGGAGACTAAGCGTACGGTAGTCAGCGGCATTCCCGTGGCACAATTGACGGCGGATCAACTCGGCGTGACCCCGGATGTCCGCGTTCAGACCAAATGGACACGCTCCTCAGAAGCCAGCGAAATCGTCCCTTCTGAGGATTCGGAGTCAGCTCTCGTTGATTCCGATGAGTTTGCAGGCGTGAATGTGTTGTCGTCGGGCGCAGATTTTGGTGGCGTCTTTACGCTGGACCGCTATACTATAACGGCGGAAGAAGCTCATCCTGGCGATGATGTGGTGTTGCAGCTCTATTGGCGGCGCGGCCAACAACCCATGCCTGAGCCAGCGCCGACGCGGGCCCGCCCGATTTCGGCCTTCATCCACGTGGTTGGGCTCGATTCGGCGGACACCTATGCCCAGTACGACGGATGGGATACGGCATTGCGCGGCCTGGAGCCCGGCGACCTGGTTGTGCAGAACGCCGTCGTCACGTTGCCTCCGGACTTGGCCCCGGGCGAATATCGCCTTGCTGCCGGGCTCTACTCGCCGCAGTCAGGTCAGCGACTAGAGCCTATTGGCATGTCGGACGTCGGCGGGGCGGTCACGATTGGGAACATACATGTTGAATAGGCCTGCTGGAAGGCAGGTCTCGCACTATAGGCTGGAAGGCGGAACATGGCATGAGCGGTAATGGTATTGATGGACAGACTAGAACACTGCTGGGCATCTTTGCCCACCCCGACGACGAGAGTTTTGGCCCAGGGGGTACGCTGGCCAAGTATGCGGCCGAAGGCGTCAACGTACATATTATCATCGGTACAGACGGTATCGCCGGTTCCGTCGAAAAAGGCACGAATCTCCCCGGTCACCAAACGCTTGCACAGATCCGCTCTACAGAACTCTCCAACGCTGCCGTAGCCTTGGGAGTAACCAGCATTTGGTCGCTCCCATACCGCGATAGTGGTATGCGTGGAGCGCCGGAGAACGACCACCCGAAAGCCCTCGTCCAGCAACCGCTGAATAGCTTGAGTGAAGAGATCGCCGATTACATGCAACGTCTGAGGCCGCAGGTAGTGATCACGCACGATCCCAATGGCGGCTACGGTCACCCCGACCATATCCACATATGCCAGGCGACGACGACAGCCTTCTACCAGCTTGCCGTTAAGAACGCCAGGTCGAACGGCGACGGACAGATGTGGCCGTCAAAGCTGTACTACACGGCCTTTGACAAACGATTGCTGCGCGTCATGGTGCGGCTGATGCCGCTGTATGGCCAGGATCCAACAGCTTTCGGGCGAAACAAAGACATCAACTTTGTCGAAATAGCCAAGTGGGAAACCCCAATCAACGCCAGGATCGATACGAGTGGTTACCTTTCGCAGAAGACGGCTGCGAGCATGGCGCACGCCAGCCAATACAGCGGCGGACCGTCATATATTCGCTTGGTGCCGCCGTTCTTGCGCCAACGATGGCTCTCGTCCGATACATTCACCCGCGCCTATCCTGCACCGGACAAGACGCTAGAGACAGATCTATTTGCCGGCTTGCGTTAAGGGCAATTACCCCGGGCCGCGGCCGCGCAAACGGTCTCGCGCTGACGACACGCTGGCAAGAGCCGAACGGTCCACAGGTGGTATCCATTCCGTCATGTCAGCGCGACTCGGATCAGGTTGCTATGTCATCCGACTGGGGGTACACTCGTTTGAAGGCCGTATCGCGAACTGACAGCGTATCAGCGTAGCATAAACAAATAGCGAACGATTATTGCCTAAGCTTACTCACATCTAGACATCTATCCTGAGGGGGCCGGCTATGAAGTGGCTGTCGACGACTCAATGGGTATACAGCAGAGGTTTTCGCCTTGGGCTGATCGTCTTTCTGATTATTGCCATGCTGTTGCTTGCGGGCACGGCGATGGCGGCAGAGCTTGCCAATGACGAAACATACCACTTGGAGCGGGGCGAAACGGTTTCAGATGACCTCGTCGTCTTCGCGAAGGAGATCGTCATCGATGGTACAGTGCAAGGCGATCTCGTTGCCTTTGGCCAATTCATTACCGTCAACGGAGAAGTGACAGAGGATGTGATTGCGGCTGGAGCAGAAGTCCAGATCAACGGCACTGTCCAGGATGACGTGCGCGTCGCCGGCGCCGCTGTGCGCGTGAATGGCAGGATTGGCGACGATTTGTTCATGGCCGGGGGTGCATTCACGCCCGGCATGGGCGCAATCACTATACCTATGGGCGGACAGTCCATAGTGTCCGGCCTGTACACGGGGCAGACTGCTGCAATCGGCGGCGACGCCTACGTCGCCGGCGGCGCTGCGACACTGCAAGGCGCCTTTCGCAGCAACCTCTTTGCTGCCGTGGCGCAACTCGTGTTCAATGCGCAGGTCGATGGCGATGCCGTGCTCGAATCCGATGATTTAACTTTCGGCGAGGACGCGTCGGTAGCCGGCAAGTTGACATACAAAGCGCCCGAGGAGTCCGGTGATGCGGAAGCAGGCGGCGGCGTTGCCAAAGAACCTGAGGAAACGGCTTCACAACGCGGACAACGTAACCCGATTGTGGGCTTTGGTTGGTGGCTGCTGCGCACCCTACTGATCATTACCGGCATTTCGTTGCTCGGCGCAGTGCTGCTCACGTTGCAGCGCAACTTGCTTATCGAACCCGTGGACGCCATTACCCGACAGCCGGTGATGTCCGGCCTCTATGGCATACTGGCTGCGGTTGCCGCCGTGCCATTGTCCGCCGCGTTCGTATTCTTGGCGACCATCTTTTTTGGCTGGTTCTGGGGCGCCATAGCGACGTTCGCCTTCTGTTTTGGCTTCTTGGCGCTTGCATGGGTACTCAGCCCCACGCTGACGGGGCTATGGCTAGGACGGCTTGTGTTCTCCTGGTTTGACTGGAATCGAAGCGACTATTATATGCTCGTGACCGGCGCATCGATCATCGTGTTGGCCGCTCGCCTATTGGGCGCGATACCCTGCGTCGGTGTGCTGGCTCACCTGCTGATCTATCTGGCGAGCTTTGCACTCGCCGCGGGCGGGATACTCATATCAAGTATGACTTCCAAAGTGCCGTCTGAACGAGAACCTGTTGGTCTGAGCTAGACTAACAGCAGCTATCGGTCGCGACGCGCGTTGTAGAATTTGCTTCTCTTGCCGGCATGGACACATCGTTAGTCCGTTTCCGGCTGGGCTAGCCACAGTGATCCAAAATCCACCGATTCTTGAACCGCCGAATACTTTCCATGGAGATCTCTGAGAAGCTGTATATAGGTGATGTTGTCGAGATGCGCAAGCCCCATCCATGCGGCGGCTCCGTATGGGAGATAGTTCGCGTCGGCGCGGATATTGGCTTGGTCTGCACGACCTGCGGGCGGCGCATCCTAATCTCGCGCAGGAAGTTTGCACAGCGCACAAAGGCGTTCGTCCGGCGCGGCGCGCCAGGAATGCCTGAGGAAGGTCAACCATAGGTTCAACTTCACCGATGCTCGTCCAAGTCATTCCGCACATCGAAGCTGAAGTACGCCATTACAGAAGGATGAGTGACGCCGATGCTGACGTCTGACCTAGTACGCTATCTAGACGAATACCTGGGGATCAACAGCATACGTGACTACGGCCCCCAAGGGTTACAGGTCGAGGGCCGAAGATTCGTCAACAAGGTCGTCGGCCTCGTCGATGCGCAGATGCCATGTGTAGAGGCGGCGCTACAGCGCGGCGCCGACATGATGCTTGTCCATCACGGCATCTTCTGGGGGCCTACACAGCTGCTTCGCGGCCGGCACGGAGCGCTCGTCCGCTCGATAATGGATTCCGGACTGAACCTATATGCCGCGCACCTCGCACTGGACGCCCATCGAGAAGTCGGCAACAACGCCGAGCTGTCTCGGCGCCTCGGTTTTGAACCGATGCAATGGTGGGCCGAAGTCAACGGCGTTTCGATTGCCGCGCTGTGCGAAGATGCGGACGGTATCAAGTTCGACTATCTTGCTGATCGCTTCGAACAGCTCGTCGGCCCGCTCCAGCTCATACAGCCGCACGGGCCGCGCATTATTCATCGGCTGGGCGTAATGAGTGGCAGTGGCGCCCAGTACATAGGCGAAGCTGCCGCACTTGGGTGCGACCTGTTCCTAACCGGCGAAACCGACCACGCGCATTATTACGACGCCCTGAATCACTCCATCAACGTCATCTACGGCGGCCACTATTGCACCGAGACCGTCGGCGTGCAGGCGCTCGGCCAGCACTTACAAGATGAATTCGACATCGAGTTCGAGTTTGCCGATCTGCCCACCGGTCTCTAG
>JBJYXA010000616.1:0-3112 GCA_046259705.1 Caldilineaceae bacterium | reverse complement strand
CCAATTCGCCTTTCCAGTGTTCCAGCGTGGGTTGGAACTGCAGCCACGGTATCCACGTAGGCTGGAACGTCTCCGCCGGCTTTTTGATGGAGTTCAGGAAGGCCCAGTAGAAGGGAAACAGGACCCACACCAGCATAATGATCACGATGCCGATGATCAGGATAGTTGTGGCGGGATTTCTGCGTCGAGTCATCGTCCTAGCCCTCCGCCTCATAAAGCTCGCGAATGCGACCGTACAAGAGTGTTACGACGGACATCACAATAACCAGCAGCAGTATGCCCTGTGCGGCCGCATAGCCATGGTCGAAGAATCGCAGCGCGGTGCGATAGGTGAACAGGCTGTACACCTCGGTCGCTCGTCCCGGGCCGCCCAGCGTCAGACTCGACGGGATATCGAAAACCTTGAACGCTTCGACCAAACGGAGCAACAGGACGAGCCAGAGCACCGGCGCCATCAACGGCATGGTGATACGCAGAAACGAGGCCCACCAAGATGCACCGTCTACGTCAGCCGCTTCATATAGGTCCTTGGGTAGCCCCTGTAGTGCGGCCAACGTAACCAGAAATACGAAGGGGGTCCACTGCCAGATATCCAGGAGCATGATTGACACCGGCGCCCATCGCGGTGAAGACAACCAAGGAACGCCTTCCCCGCCAAACAGCCGTATGAATTCGTTCAGCGGGCCGTTGACCTCGTAGAACAGTGTGATTCCCAGATAGCCCATGGCCACCGGCGTAGCGAACAGTGGCAGGATCATAATGGCGCGAAGAACGCTCTTTCCGCGGATCTCCTGGTTGAGTAACAGCGCCAGGGCAAACCCAAGCAGCATCTCCACGCTCACGGTAACAGTCACAAATGTCAATGTGGTTATGAGCGACTGGTGCAAGTTGCTGTCAGTGATGAGGCGGCGAAAATTATCAAACAGAATGAATTGGTTGCGCTGGCCGAACCGAAAGCTCCACAAACTTGTATAGAGCGCGTAGAGCAAGGGGAATATTGTGAAGGCAAGTATCCAGACAGCGGCCGGCAGCAGAAAGTACATGCCGGTGCGATCTTTACGAACTTGCTTGCCCGAACCTGGCGTCACGGACGTGACTGAACCTTCGACGGTATTCTGTGCCATGGTAGATCACACCCTTTGGGGGGCCCGGGAGGAGGAAGCTTGGCTTCCTGCCTCCCAGATCGATAACCAATTCCCGGATTACGCAGGCTCTCGACGTTCTACTCTAGATTGAGGGACGCGAGATACGACTTCTTCTGGAGATCTCGCCCCAGCCGGTCGGTGATCGCCTCGTAATCGTCATACGTGGCAGAAAGTGCTTCTTCTGCCGTCGACTGCCCTGTGGCGGCCTCAGATAGGTGAATATCCAGGGCCGTCCAGTACTCGAATGCGCCCGGGATACGCAGATACGGGAACTGCAGGTCAGCTCCGAAGTTGTCGAAGTACGCCTTGGTGTAATCCTTGACGTCCTGCTCGTCCCAACCGGCTGCAATGTAGGCATCCAGACTGGCGGTACCGTCAGGAGGTAGATAATGCGAGAAGCGTCCGGGGTCGACGCCGTCCCAGCCACGCTGTGCATAGACGGTCGACTTCGGTTGCGTGGCCATGAGCGCCAGAAGGTAATAGGTCGCTTCAGGTGCATCGGAGAATTTGTTGATGACACCGGCCCACGAACCACCGGTCGTGTTGCCGACCATGTTCGGCTCATCGGTTTGCTTCCACTCGCCGGCCGTCACATCGTAGTATTCCATCGTGCCGGGCATGGGAGCTGCACCGGTCTTGCCCTTAACCTGACTGCCTTCCTCTTGTGCCAAGGCGCCCAGGTCACCCCAGGTGAACGTGAGTGCCGCCTCGCCTCGCAAGAAGTGATCCCAGCTTTCGCCCAAGCTCCAGGCCATCATGGCCTCCGGGCCAAACTGGGTCAGGTCGATCAGGGTTTCCATGGCGCGCTGATGGCCGGGACTCATCACCAGCGGTTCCATCGTTTCCGGATCGAACCAGAACAGATGCGGATTGTCCGGTCCGATGACGAAGGGGCCGGCGAATGACATGAAGTGGAACATGCCTTGGCCGCCGACCTTTAAGTGCAGCGTCAGGCCATCGTCCGGCTGCCCATCTCCGTTGAGGTCCTTGCCGTCGAAATACTCGGCTACATCACGGAATTCGTCCCACGTCTTAGGCACACCCAAGGGATAGCCGTATTCTGCTTCGAACGCGGCCTGGTGTTCCGGATCTTCGATGAGGTCGCGGCGATAGTACATGACCTGTCCATCGTGATCGTTGGCCACCATATACATATGGTCGCCGTAGGTGAGCAGGCTGCGCGGACCGGGCTGTACGTCCTCGATATCCCATTGCGGGAATCCCTCGGCGTTGTACCATTGGTCATACGGCAGGATGAAATCACCCTCTACCAGGTCGCCCAACCACCAAGCGCCGGCGATGGATGTATCATATTGACCGGTGCCGGTGGAGACGTCGGTCATCAGTTTGGGGAAATGCTCAGCTTCGGGGACTTCGACAATCTCGAGGGTGGCGCCTGTCGCAGCTTCAAACTCGTCGCGCACCTCATAGATGGGTCCGGTGATTGCACCCTTCTCGCCGGCCGCATTGACGATTACCGTCACTGTCTGGCCCTCGTAGGGGCAGTCATCACCACAGGGCTCCACGACTTGGGGGGCCACAACGTCGCTGCCCTTGGTTACGGTTACGTTGGTCTCGCTCTCCGCCGCAGCGTCACCTTCTGCGGGAGCGGCCTCCTCAGCAGCCGCGCCTTCTCCCGCCGGAGCAGCAGGAGCTGCACCACCGCAGGCCGCAAGGACCATGGCGAGAATCAGCAAAATGCTCAAGAACGTCAGTCGTTTCATTTGTCGTTTCTCCTTCGAAACGTTCGTCCTGCTTCGCACGAAAAATGGGGAATGAACGAGACGGCGTCGTTGCGCACCTGGCACATCACATTGGGCGCCCTACGACGCCTTCCTGCCCAGCAACCTTCTTGCTTCCTTCACCTCCTTTCCCGAGATAGTTCTCGAAACAGTCTCCTCAACCCGGTGAAACTCAGAGCGGACCCAATCGCTCAGAAGGAGCGAACCCATTCGCTCAGAGAGAGC
>JBJYXA010000615.1:0-4093 GCA_046259705.1 Caldilineaceae bacterium | reverse complement strand
ACCCTTCAGTGTCGCTCGCGTGAGCACGTCTTGCAGTCACTTTGTCGCAGCAAAGAGCTACCAAACTGAATGTGTTACTGGCGGACGCCGTTTGGCTTGGCACCGATAACGGGGCCAGCAGACTGGGTCCGGACCAAAGTTGGAAAACAATCTCCGCAAAGTCCAGCGGCGGCAACAGCATCGAAGAACGGGCGTGCGCAGACTGGCCTGCTGAAGGTCTGCCAGAGGCCTGCGCCGACGGGCCCGCGCCATGGCATTGCTGTGCGCGAACGGTTCGAGTCCCTAACGCTAACCCCCAGTTTGCGCGGGCCGATTGCGCAGGTAGCGCAGCGCCACAAACAGCGCGGCCAGGGCCATCGCCAGGGCTACCGCAAACAGAGACTGGTAACCAAATTCTTGCGCGATTGTGCCCGCAATGAACGGGGAGAGAAGCGCAAAGACGGCGGCCGCCGTGTTCGACAGCCCCACATAGACGGGGCGTTGGCCGGTGTCCGCATAGTCCACTACCCAGTTGGTGTAGCTGGCGAACAGCATGCTGCTACTCGCCAGGCCGGATACTAGAAAGCCAAGATAGAGCGGCGCCGGCCCCACCGTGCCGGCTAGCAGTGCGCTAAACGGCAGAAGCGCGGCGCAGATCAACGCCAGCCGGATAAACAGTGTATTGTCGCGGCTGCCCACCCAGACGAAGATCAGCGCGCCGCCCAGCCCGCCCACTGTCTGCATCGCCAGCAGCACCGGCACAGCCACTGCGCTGGACAACCCCAACTGTACCGTTGCATAGCCGATATAGAACGGCAGCGCCATCGTGAATAGGCTCGTGAACAGGCGCAGAATGATGAAGGCCCGATAGGGCCCGTCCTGGCGCAGCACCGCGCCTAGATGCGAGACAAAATCAGCCACACTGGGCAACTGCTCGACGGTGTCGCCGCCGGGCAGCTCGTGAAAGAACAAGCCTGGTACAATCGAGATTGCAAATACAACGCCAGAGATGGCGAACAGCAGCGCGTAATTATTGGGAAACGCAGGCCCGGCATCGCTCAGGACAATGGCGATCAGCGGCGCAATCGCCAGCAGCGCCACGGCGGTGACGGCATCGCCAAAGCCAAACATGCGTGCCCGCCAGCGGTTGTTCAAGCTCGTGCCAGCGAGGTCCGCCCAGGGCACGCCCACCAGACCGTCGCCAAGGGCAGCGAACCCATAGAAGACGAAGAAGGCCGCTAAGATCGCCTCGGGCCTGCCCGCACCCAACCACACTGTGATCCCGGCGAAGATCAGCATCATGAGGCGCACCGGGATATTGGGGCCCACAAACCACCACTTCTTGCGCGCATAGCGCACGATATAGCGGGCAACCAGCAATTGCGGCAGCATGTAGCCTATAGTAAACATGCTGCCCGACAGCCCGATCAGGATCTCCGAGCTGGTGAGCTGGCGGACAAAGTCGGGGATGACGGTGGTGGTGCCGATGATGCCCATCGCCAGGGTAAACAGGATTGTATCGGCCAAGAAGAACGGAAAATTACGGCGGTACACCTGCTCCCGCTCCGCCGGCGTCAGAGAATGGGCTTCGGACGGGGCTGTGATGAGTTGGGTCACGGGTTTGCCCCCTGCGCTGTGTAGGGCCTCTGCGATGAATGAGGTGGCTCGGACTTGAGATGGCGCTGTACTCTATTCAGCATACCATCGCCTCAGACAAAGGCTAGTTTGTCGCTATCGAGTTCAGGTCATCGCGCGTGAGTAGCGGCCAGGAGATAGGAGGTGCGCTGCTGTATCCGCAGTGGCCGCCGTTGTGATTCCACCGGACTTGGATCATCGTTCCATGGCGCTGTCTAGCCTGCTTTCCGGCGTCGCCCCTGCGCTCACCCGCGCAGATTTTTGACATTCGCTGAATTTCTGCTAGAATGCCTGGTAACGATACCGGTAACGTTACCGCCAGATCCTTGAACTGTGCATGTCCGGCGTCGTTGGGCACTTCCTCAACACTCGTTACACATAAGTTCGGTTACCAATAGTTCCGCAACGGTAAGTTCGGGCCAATGAATCGACCCAACGATCGCGTGAATATCCGTGACGTAGCTCGTGAAGCCGGAGTCTCGATCTCCACTGTCTCGCGCGTCCTCAATGGAAAAGACGACGTCGCACCCGCAACCGCGGAAAATGTTCGCCGAGTTATCGACGAGCTAGGCTACGCTTCGGATATTGCCGCGCGTAGCCTGCGAACCCGCAAGACCAACGTGGTCGGCCTCATCGTGCCCAACCTGTGGCATCCGTTTACCACGCTCGTGATCAAGGGCGTCAATCACGTGACTGAGGCAAACGAATACGACCTGCTTGGCTATGCCTGCGCCCGCCAAGACGTCGATTCCATGGCGAACTGGGAGCAGCGTCTCGTGGCGCAATTGAACGGCACCGTAACCGACGGGATTATCGTGGTTACGCCCAAAGCCGCCACATTCCGCACCAGCTTCCCCATCGTCGCCGTGGACCCCCAGCAACGAAGTACTGAATTCCCTGCAGTATTGTCCACGAACTACCGAGGTGTAATGGAGGCCATGGCGTATCTAGCCGAACTTGGCCATCGCCGTATCGGTTTCATTGGCGGACGCACCGATCTGCAGAGCGCGCGGCGCCGTCTCGACGGTTATTTTGACGGCCTGACGCGTGCGGGCATCGCAGCGGATCCGGTGCTGGTAGTTACGGGTGATTACACCCGCAGAATCGGTATCGCATGCGCGCACCATCTGCTGTCACTTTCCTCGCCGCCGACGGCGATCATGGCTTCCAGCGATGAGACGGCCTTTGGTGTCTACGATGCCGCCAAGGAGCGGGGTCTGTCGATCCCCCGCGATGTATCGGTAGTCGGCTTCGATAATACCGTGGAAAGTGGCTCAATGGACCCGGCGCTGACCACCGTCGACCAATCGGTCGAGGCTATG
Source organism: Caldilineaceae bacterium (assembly GCA_046259705.1). GTDB lineage: Bacteria > Chloroflexota > Anaerolineae > Caldilineales > Caldilineaceae > JASGTU01. The sequence continues at coordinate 1,157 of JBJYXA010000615.1, read as the reverse complement.
GGCAGTCTTGCGGCCCAGATTGTGCTCAAACTCATCAACGGCGAACCTTGGGACGCCCAGCTCAACAAAGTTCCGACGCGGCTGGTAATACGCCAGTCGTGCCGTTCTGCTAGTCTTGTGTAACTCAGTTGGTACGCAGTCTTGTGGTACAAAGATGTTTCGCATTCACAAACCACGGAGGTAAGAAATGAAACGTACGCTGCTGTTGTTGTTAGGTCTGTTACTCATTGTCGTGTTAGCCGCCTGCGCAGCGCAGCCTGCCGCACCTGCGGCGCCGGCAGAAGAAGCCGCCGAGGCGCCGGCCGCTGAGGACGTCCCCACGCAGGGGCTGGGTGACCTGCCGCGCAATGAGACGTTGATCGCCGACATCCTCACGGGTCGCGTGGGGTCACCGGACAACTTCAACGAATGGGTCGGCTGGAAATGGCGCGACCGCGGCATGCAGCAACTGGCCAACGAACCGCTATGGTCGGTCGATTTCGCCACCGGCGAGATCATCCCCGGTCTGGCTTCCGGCGACCCGGTCTACAACGATGATTTCACGCAGGTGACCATCCCCTTGCGCGAAGGCGTAACCTGGTCCGATGGCGAACCGTTCACCGCTGACGACGTGGTCTTTACGGTGCAGACGCTCATGTCCGACGAGCAGTGGAACGCCAATAGCTACTTCGTCGAGAATGTGAAGTCGGTCGAGGCCGTCGACGACCATACGGTCTCGTTCGAACTCAACATCTCCAACTCGCGCTTCCACACCACATTCCTGGATCGCTGGGGCGCCACCTGGATCATGCCCAAGCACATCTTCGAACCCGTCGAGGACAAGGTGAACTTCGAGTTCAACCCGTTCGTCGGTACCGGCCCCTACAAGTTGTATAGCTATGATCCCTCTGGCTTCTGGACTATCTGGGAGAAACGCGACGACTGGCAGAACAGCCCCACCGGTATGATGTTCGGTGAGCCGGTACCGAAGTACATTGTCTACCAGTACTTCGCGGACGAGGGCGCCAAGATTCTGGCGCAGTTGACCCATCAGGTAGACGTCCTGGGCGTCTCCTCCGACGGTCTGAAGGCCGTGCTGCAGCAGTGCGACACGTGCCGCGCCTACCAGCGCAACTGGCCGTACGTGGTCAACAACGATCCTGCCATCACCGGCATCA
>JBJYXA010000614.1:0-4319 GCA_046259705.1 Caldilineaceae bacterium | reverse complement strand
AGCTCCACCGGTGGTTCGTGCGACTCAAGTTCTTCGTCCAGGAATTCGCCAAAGGTTGATAGTCCCTTCTGCATCTCGACTACTGATTCCGCTTCGGGGCCGAGCTCGTTCTCCGTGCCGACGCCCTCACCACTCAGCACGTCCGGTGGTTGAATCCATTGACATCCGCTTAACAGCAGAACTGACGCAAGGACAAGGCACAATGCGGATCGCACAGCTTTGCACAGCGATGGACCGCGCAACGGTCCCGAGTTGGCTGCGTTCGTCACGCTTCGATTTGTGTTAGCCACTGTCCGCCCCTTTCGCTGGTATAGATGGAGTCTCATCCAGTCCGTAAGGCACCTGCATCTCGAAATCTGCTCACATGATGGCATTTCTCACGCTGCCAGTGTACGCCACGCGCGTCTCAGAAACGTCACATCGAGCTAGTTGCACGTGGCGCTGCGACCGGCTCGTGGTTTGCAATGGGAATGAAAATGGACCGCCCTGGGAGGGCGGCCCGCCAGTCTACCTATTCCCAACGCGTGGACATCGACTGCGCCACTTCACCAGTGGCGCCCGTATCAGTGGTACGCGTCTTGCGAATGAGTGCACAAGGCGCCAGGCTGCCGGCCGTGGACCGTTCCCTGACGCCTTGCTGCTACTGGGGCTAGCCTTGACAGGGAAAGGTTCCCTGCCTGTGAGCGGACATAGGCGTGATAGTGCGACGGCTTTGCATGGCTATTGTCGGGTGATGAGCGGCAGCATGAGCAGGCTCTGAGTTGTCCCGTTCCCCTGATCGTTTGTGACGGCGGCCTGAGAGGCTGCCTCTTCAGCGCCGCCGAAGTAGCCGTCGACGCACGCCTGAACCGCGCTCGCATCGCCCGCGACGAACGCGCAGCCCACGAAGTCCTGCGCCTCCTGGCGGCTGAAGCCGGGGCCGGTGTTGGTAGCCCGGCACGGGGCGTCACCGCCGGACACCAGCGACACCTGCACGCGGCCGAGATCCTCGTCTGTATAGAAAATGGGGCCGCCTGAGTCGCCGTTGCAGGTCCCGTTCTCACCCTTGGCGATGTTCATGGACAGTCTCAGCACGTCGTTGATGGGGTTGTGCGCGCTGTACGATAGGTTGTCGGCGTAGTAGCGTATCGGGAACGTGGTGTCATTCGATCCGGCCGGGTCTGCAGGTCCTGTTTCTTGGCCGGGGACGGGGAATTTCTCACCCGTGCCGTAGCCGACAGCGGTGAATTTCAGGTCGTCTCTCGACTTACGATATTCGCTGATCAAATCGGACAGGTACTCGATGTCCGGCGACACCTGTACGGGCGTAAGCGCGCCGGGAATACTGCCCCAACGACTTTCTATGGTCTGGCCATCAAAATTTACGTCCGTCTTGGCAAAGACAACTAGGCCGTAGTCGAATTTTTCGAACGGCGCGTCCTTCGCCGGGAAGCTGATAGGGACGCCACCGCGAACATAGTGGGTCGCGTCAGAGAATGAGCCGTTAATCACGTTGTTCTGATCGAAGGATACTCCGACGGTGTTCAATATGCCTGCGCCAATGGCTGCGATCCAACTATCAGTACAATGAGCCGCCGTGAGGATGACGACTTTGTCCGCGTCGATGTTAAGAAGACTTCCACTGCAACTGTATCTTGCCGTATTGGTCGCTTCTACGACGCCGCGCACGGAAACGACATTAGGATACTCTCCGTTCAGATCTTCTTCGCCCCACGTGATAGCGTACGCGACTGACGAAATTCCCAACACGAGTACGGCCGCAGCAAGGAATGCCAAACCTTTCACCTTCATCCTATTTGCCCCTTTCAAAGTGAGCGTTACTTCAGTTGATACGGATTCGGTAAGTCAGGCCACCACAATTGGCCAACGCCAATCTTCGTACGACTCTCCAGTATTGCGCCGTCTGCTACAGCCCCTAGTACGAATATAGTAGATAAGCAAAGACAGTTCAAGTGCGCGTTTTCCGCCGGGTGCGTTTTATATCGGGACGGTCACGCGTGAGCTGCAACGCAGATATCGGATTTGTGCTAGCGCGACCAAGCCCTCACTTCCTACCCGTTAATCACATACGGCACGTCGATCACCACCACATTCTCATGGGCGTGAAGGTGCAGACGCAGCAAATTAGCAGTCTGGTTGTGAAGCAGGTGCCCCGCAACAGACTTGGGCACGAATTCCGGTATCACGATGGTAACCAGCTTGTTCGGAAATTCTACGGTCTGGACCCGATCGATGTACTGCACCAACGGTGTCATGATGTCGCGATATTCGTATTCGATCACGACCAATTCTACGCCGTTTGTCGCATCCGAAAACATGTTCCAGCGTTCCAGCAGGTGCTGCTTCTGGCCTTCGTCGATGACCACGCTCACCGCCCGGACATGAGGCGAGAGCCGCTTGGCGTATCTGATCGCCCGAATGGTTCCGCGATGGATGTCGGCGATGGGGATGATCACGATATCAGCGATCTCGCTAAGCTCCAGTTGATCCATATCGGTGATGCGCAGCGACTGGGCGACGCGCGCGTAGTGCGTCTTCACACTGCGCAGCATCATGACGAGCAGGATCGCGGCGAGCACGACGGCCCATGCACCCTCCAGCAGTTTTGTGGCGATCAGGATGATGAGGACAATGCCTGTGGTGATCGCTCCCACGAAGTTGAGCGCCCGTTTCCAGCGCCAGCCGCGTTCATAGTGGATCACTGTTGCCCCCGTTTTCACCTCTTGGCCCGGCAATACTCTGCCCACCTTACCCATGAGCCGCGACATGCCCGCCTGCGACAATGTGAAACTCATCATCACGCCCAGCGCATACAGCGGAAGCATGGCAATTTCGTCGGCGCGGAATAGGTAGATGATCGACGCGGACAGCAGGCTGAGTACAACAATGCCCGAGCTGAAGACGAGCCGGTCGCCGCGGTTCTGCATCCAGCGCGGCAGATAGCCGTCCCTCGCAAGAATGGAGCTGAGGCGAGGGAAGTCCTGGTAGCCCGTATTGGCGGCCAGGATCAGGATCAACATGGTGAAAAACTGAATCCAGTAGTAGACAAACCCGTCACCCGTCACCTGTCTGGTGAGTTGTGACAAAACGGAGTCCATTGAATTGGGTATTACCGTGAGATGGGTCGCCAAGAACGAGATGCCCAAGAACAAGGTCATGGCAATCAGCGCCATCCATACCATGGTGATCGCCGCGTTCTTCGATTCCGGCGCGCGAAACGCCTGCACACCGTTGCTGATCGCCTCGATGCCGGTTAGCGCCGTACAGCCGGCGGCAAAGGCGCGCAGGATCAACCACACGAAAAGAAGGGTAGACACGGTCCGGATAGGTTCGCCGGAAGGCGCCGCACGAACAAGTGGAGCAGCCCCAAACAGGCCGGCATAGCGAACAAGCCCAATCCCGATCATGATGAGCACGCCGCCGACAAATGCGTAGGTAGGAAATGCAAACACGGTGCCGCTCTCACGCACACCGCGCAGGTTGATCCAGGTAAGCAATGCGATCGCAGAGAGCGCCAGAATCACGCGATAGTCGTGCAACGCCGGAAAGGCCGACGTCGCCGCCCGAATGCCGGCGGAAACTGACACAGATACGGTTAAGACGTAGTCGATCAACAGCGCGGCCGCCGCGAGCAATGAGGGCAATGAACCCAGATTGTCTTTGGTTACTGTATAGGCGCCCCCTCCCTGGGGATAATGGAGAATCGTCTGTGTGTAGCTAAAGACCACTAGAATGATTAGTGCGGCAATCGCCAACGCGATGGGCAGCGTGAGCACCAAGGCGCTGCTGCCCAACAGGATGAGGATGGACATGATCGCTTCCGTCGCATAGGCGTTGCTGCTAATGGGATCAGATGCGAATACTGCTAATGCCCGCATCCGATCCAGCCGCTGGTGGACCTCCGCCCGGTTAGGAAACGGCTGGCCAATCAATACGCGCTTGACACTGGTGTAACTCATCGTCCGCTATCCCATTCCGAATCCAAGAGTTCGTCGAAAGAATTGGTAATACCCGGGCCAAAGAAAGCATGTGGCTCCGTGAACATGCAGCCGCCAACGCCCGCTCGGACAGACACATGCAAAGCAGGAGGCGCGCAAACAAAACATCCCTCACCAGCCGGCAGGGACGAGGGCTATCGATTTGAATTTTTGGAACGGAAACCTAGGGGGCGAGTGTCTGCGAGCGAAGCCACTCGAACGTGTGAAAAGCTGCGAGACGTACCCAACACCTGCATGGTGTGTTCACAGATTGACTCCTTGCCAACCTTCGCAGAGCATCTGCAAAGTACTGCTATTGATTGTCAATTATACTGCCGAGAT
>JBJYXA010000613.1:0-1538 GCA_046259705.1 Caldilineaceae bacterium | reverse complement strand
TCGTAGGTCCACTTAAAGTCTTGGGCCGTGATTGGTTCGCCGTCGCTCCACAGCATTCCCTGACGCAGGTTGAACGTGAACGTCAGTCCGTCGTCAGAGATGGTGTAGCACTCCGCCATGTTCGGGATGTATTCCAGCGTTTTTTCATCCAGGCGCAGGAGCGAACCGGAGTAGACCATAGCCTGGTAACCGCTCGAAGACGTATCTGTCGTGAGCGCGGGGTGGAAGCTCACAGCATCCGAAGACGCTACATCGCGGTAATCGCCGCCGAGATGCTCGCGCGGTGTGGAGACGTCTTCCTCGTCGGTACACCACGTTCCGCCAAGTTTCTGTGTTACTGGTTGGTCCTCGGCAGACGCGACCCCCGCCTCAGCCGTCCCCTCTTCGGTGGTTGCCGCGGTTGGCTCTTCCGCAGCGGTTTCTGTCGGAGCTTCGGTGGCCTCCGACGCTGTCTCGGCAACAGTCGTCGGTTCCTCCTTTGCGCCTTGAGGACCGCGGGGACCGCAGGCAGCCAACACCAGCGCGGCTACAAGTAACAACGCCAGCACGAAATATCGACCGGTAAAGCCTCGTTTGGTCATTCTGCAACTCCTTACCAGGGCATCAATGTCATCACTACGATCAATTCTGTATCTTCATCAAACTACAATGCGAGACCGCCGGACGAATTCGGCGCAGGTCAGCGTCCGAAGCCTGCGGTTTGGGGATAAATGGTAGCACACCCATCTATTTTTACAACTCGTTTCTGAAGCGGCCATGAGTGCCTGCTGAACTAACTATTAACGATTCCTCCAGAATGTCTTCGGATGTTTCCCCAATCCGCCTGTGGATAGCATGTACAGCGGCTCAATTCTACCCGTATGCGTCGACTGTCAGCAGGTGCTCTAGAAAACAAGACGCCGCACTCCCGTCATGGTTACGGTAGGCGGCGTCATTCATGCCGATTCCTATGCCCGACTACATTGTCGGGTCGTTGAATACTCGTTAGCCGCGCAGCCTGGGGTCGAAGGCGTCGCGCAAACCGTCGCCTAGGAAATTGAACGCCAGAACCGTTGCCGTCAACGCAATGCTGGGAACGAGAATAATATGCGGGTATGAGCGCAATGCCTGAAAACCTTCGTTAATCATGATGCCCCAGCTAGGCGTCGGCGCGTCCACACCTAGGCCGATGAAGCTTAGAAACGCTTCCAACAAAATGTAGCCCGGAATCTGCAGTGTTTCCTGTACGATACACGGGCCCAGAATGTTGGGCATAAGGTGGATGAAAAGTATGCGCCGTGACCCGGCGCCCGTGGCGCGCGCCGCCTCCACGAACTCTTTCTGTTTGTAGGAGAGTGTCTGGCCGCGCGCGATACGGGACATGCCGATCCAGTTCAGCGCACCGATGGCGATGAAGACGAACAGCAAGCCGCCCATAGCCTCGTTGATATCCAAAATCACGCCGACAACACCGCTATCGGCGCCTCGCCTCGCCATTGCCTTAAAGTAGACCTGCATGAGGATGACCACGATGATGATGGGCAACCCGTACAGGAAGT
>JBJYXA010000612.1:0-8500 GCA_046259705.1 Caldilineaceae bacterium | reverse complement strand
GACACTTGATCCAGGAAATGGCTTGTATTGTCGTCCGGTGCGATAACCAACTCCTGCGTGGACATGCGATGTTTAATCGTCCGGCGATTGCTTGTCTTGTGTTTTACCTCTAGGAACGAGAGATGCGTATCCTCGTACTCTCGCGAGCGCACCTTATACCGGTTGCAGGCACCCATATGACGCCTGCGGTATAGCTGAAAATCCAGGGTATCAAAGTAGAGAGTTCGGTACCGGTTCAGACCTCTGCTGTCTACCTCCAGAGCGCGATACGCCGCCCGAAGGTCAGGCAAGCATGCCAGCAACGCGCTGATGCTCACCGTGTACTTCACTTCGCTTCGATCCAGCAAGGCCACTTCCTTCCTCTCGTCCAGGGCGATGGGTGTGAATGTCAAGAGCAGCTCCGAAATCGCGACGCGCGTCCGATCGTTCCTGAATGGGCGCAGATGCTCCAGCGCAGGCACTTGCACGCGGCGCGTGCTATACATTGGATTCAGACGTGATGGCGCTGCGCAAAGCGACAGTCGGGGCCGCCCGCGCCTCATATGCCACCGGCGGTAAGCCGGCCAGCGAGGCAACTTCCTGCGTATATGAGCCCATGGAGTCGTCTCCTTGCTTCTGTCACGTCCAGTGCGGCGTTGGAATGAACAGCCTGGCCGTTCCTGCTTCCATCGAAGACATTGTCGCCTCTTGCGAGGACGATGTCGCCTCGTGCGAGGATGATGTCGTCTTCTGGATTTCACCACGTCCTAGCCTTAGTGTACGTGTTCGGAGTGGAGATCTGGTCGGAAAAGGTTGAAGAAAGTGCGTGGGGACTACAGATCTACCAGGCAGCCAGCGTGCAGCTTCCTTGAAGATCTGTAGTCTACTAGCTGCTTACGGCGACTAAGGGCGTCCGCGCCCGCCTCGCATCATGCTCTGTCCCACGACGGTGACCACGCCTTCCGGTGTAAAGGAATCGTAGAGATCGCCTGGGGTGTACTCGCCGCCCAGCGTGAAGCCGTCTACCATTTCGCTCGTCGTCGTCCCGCCCACGTAGATCTCGTACTCAGTACCCATGTTCAGATCTGACGAGGAGAAGAGGACCGACTGGAAGCTCTTCGCCGGCAGCAGCGTGAAGAGGGGTTCTCCTGCTGCGGTCTGCACATGGACCAGGGTGCCGGCATCCAACATGGAGCTGAAGTTAATGAGCACGGACGGCTGGGTCGACGTCGAGCTGGGCGCCTGCGCCATGCCTGCGCTGCCCGCCGCAGCCACAACACCGCCCGTTAGGTCGAAATAGGCGTCGAAATCGATCGCGCTGTTCCCGTTCGAGGTGGGGCCGTTGACCAGAATAGAGCCGCCGCTCATCTCGATGGCGCCGTTTACGTCGATGCCGTCGCCGTCAGCGCTGACGCTTATGTCTCCCCCGTTAATATGGAGAACCTGTTCGACGGTGCCGGAGAACACCTGTCCACCTGCAGGCGGTTCGGCGGCCATCGCTGGATTGTACCCGTCTCCCGGCGCCGGGGGAGTGGCATGTCCATTCTGCGGAGGCGCCATAGGCGTACCTATGTCACCGGCAGTCTGACCGCCCGGTTGGCCCGGCTGTCGCATTCCTGGTCCGCCTCCGGGAGGACCCATCATCTCCGTACCGTCGTCGCCGGCCACGTTGATGCCGTCGTCGCTGGATACCACACGAATGATGCCGTCGTTGATGATGATGGCCGAGCCCTCAATGCCCTCGTAGGACCGTGTGATGTCGATGTCGCCGCCGTTGATCGTCACCGCGCCATCGCCGTGGACACCGTCGTCACTAGTTGCAATCGTGAACGTCCCGCGTTCGACGAGCACGGAGTCGTTGGAATGAACGCCGTCGTCAGCGGCATCGATTGTGTATGCGCCGCCGCTGAGTTCGACCGTCGCACCGGATTTGAGTGCTTTCGTAGAATCGTCCTCACCAATGACCGCGTTGCTGCCGCCGCCAGACACGATGGTGAAGTTACCGTCCAGAATCGCAAGCTTCGTCTCGGCCTGTATGCCGTCTCCGCCGGTCATGAGGTCGAACACGCCGTTCTTGATCGCGATATAGCCCTTTGCCGCATCCTCGTCTTCGTCGGACTTCAGGCCATCCCCTCCCGCATTGACGGTGATAACGCCGTTCTCGATTTTGATGAAGTCCTTGCCGCGTATTCCATCATCGACCGCATCCACCTGTAGCCTGCCGCTGGTGATGATTAGGCCGTCCTTGCTCGCAATTCCATCGCTGTAATTGGCGTCTACCTTCAGTAAGCCAACACCTTCGATCACCAGGTCCGCCTTGCTGAAGAGCGCTGCGTTCGGTTCGTCTTCTTCGGGGTCTTCATAGACGTAGGTTGCAGCATCCGATAGGTAGTTTTCCGTGCCTTCGGGCAGAACCACCACGACCTTGCCCGCGTGTATGGCGCTGATGGGTGCGCTAGAGGAATTGCTGATACGGGCGCCGTTCAGCACGAGGCGAACCACATCATCATCGCCCGCGTCAACGAGGATCTGCCCGTCGTCCAGCGTGCCGCTCACTGCGTATGTGCCCGCCTGTGTGATGGTAACGGTGCTACCGTCCACACTGGCCCCTTGGCCTTCTACATGAATCGCATTGTTGTCCAAAACTATGGCGATTGCTGACTCGCCGAGAATCTCGGCCCCCGTCATCGTCGTTGGGACAAGCGGCTCTGCTGCTTCGACTGTGTTTTCTGCGCTGTGCACAGTCGCGGCGGCTTCCGCGTCTGTGGCATTTTGCGTAGTCACTTCCTCCTGCGTCGCTGCGAACTCTGCTGCAGTCGCCGCGGCCGACGGTTCGGCCATCGTGCCGAGTTCCGTAACTTGGTCGCCTGCCGTTTTCGCAGGCGCTGCGTTGCTGCACGCCGCAGGCAATGCGATTGCAAACATTAGGGCCGTTAGCCATATGGCTAGTTTGCCGTTCATATCTGTCCCCCCTCTGGTTTATAGGCTCGCAAGTGCCCGGCGGCTGTCGCGTCGCTCGCTGCTTCATACAGCATACGCGAAGCATCTACAGAATGAGTAAAGGAAATGTGGAGACATTGAGTAGATGGTGTCCCGGGTACAGCCATGCAATCGACAGCGTGGTATGGACCCGCACGACCGAACCAAGCGCATGCGTTCGTAAGTGTGGAATCTGCGCTGCACATTGCAAGGAATCGAATGGCATGATATGGTTTGGTTGGCCCCGGCCTAACAGCGGCCACGCGGGTGATCAATCCTTTCTTTTTTACCGTCGTTCAACACCAATAACGTACTACGCAGGAGAGACCGCATGAGACACCTTCGCATTTTCGTCCTTCTCGCTTTGGTGGGGATGCTGTCCTTGGTCGGCTGTTCGACTGGCGTCGCTCCCTCTGGCCCCGAGCCGGCCGCATCGACGGGAGACACTGCTCAGTCAGAGGGGGCTGGCGGGACCATCGTCATCCGAAATATGGGTAACCTAACCTCATTCAATCCGACCCTCACCAACGATGGCGCCTCTATCCAAGCGCGACGTCTCCTGTGGCCCGCGTTGATCGGCACCGATGAGACGACAGGTGAGCCGATTCCCGGTCTGCAGACCTGGGAGGTCTCCGATGACTCGCTGACCTACACGTTTCACATTCGCGACGACGCGTTTTGGAGTGATGGCACTCCCATTACATCTGCCGACGTGAAGTTCATGATCGATGCGATTCAATCAGATATCGAAACCGTGGTGGAATCGGAAGTGGAACAGATCGAGGCGGTCAACATCATCGACGACAAGACCTACGAAATCGTTCTTAGCGAGGTAAACTGCGCGTTTCTGTCCTCACTCGGCAACATTCGCCTCTTACCGTCACACAAATATGCCGCGGATTTCAGCGATTTCGAGTCCAGTGACTTCAATCTGCATCCGGATATCAGCGGTGGACCCTATATTCTTGATGAGTGGGCGCCAACCGAGTTCGAAGCTTACCACGAGAATCCCGACTACTGGGGTGGAGAGGCCGGGATTCCTAACCTTGTCAACCAGGTGATCGAAGATTCCACAATTGGTATTCAGGCATTGCAGGCTGGCGAAGTCGACTACATGACTATGCAGGGCGACTTATTCCAGCAGATTGCCAACAAGGACCATCTGAAATGGAGCTCGTTCCCGCAGACCTCCGTCGGTTTCCTTGCCCTCAATTGGGCCGATCCTAACGATCCGCAGCCTGCCTACGACGAAGATGGCAATCCCGTCGAGCAAACGCCGCATCCGCTCTTCAGCGACGTGCGTGTGCGCAAGGCAGTTGCCATGGGCATCAATGTCCAAGATATGATCGACGCCATGGGTCCGGACGGTGGTACGCCACTTGTAGGAGCCGTAAGCCCGATTGCCAGTTGGGCCTATAACAATGATATTTCGCCTTATCCGTACGATCCAGAAGGCGCCATGGCCCTCCTAGAAGAGGCCGGCTGGGTGGACAGTGACGGCGATGGCATCCGCGACAAGGACGGCGTGCCGCTGGCCTTTACGATCGCCTACAGCTCTATTCTCCAGATGTTCGAGACCGAGGCCTTGATCATACAGGATCAGCTCAACCAGATCGGGTTCGACGTATCCGTCGAGCATTACGAATGGGCCAACTACCTGCAGGACATCTACCTCGGACAGAAGTTCGATGCTACTGTCATGACCAACAGCGATAGCGCAGCGGCGGAACCAAATTCCTTCATGGGCCTGCTGCTTAGCCGGCGAGATACACCGGGCTCAGGCGGAAACATCACATCCTACGTCAATCCGGAAGTGGACGCGCTAATCGACCAAGCGCGTTCCGTTCCCGGTTGCGCCACCGAGGACCGGGCGGATCTCTACCGTCAGATTCAGCAGATCAGCCATGATGATCTGGCCTACGTTTGGCTCTTCGTTCCCAACATGTTCCACGTGTGGAACGACCGTGTGGAAGGTCTGCAACCGGGAGCCACTTGGGTCTACTATGGCTATCTCGACCATGCCAACGACTGGTCGCTTTCTGGTCAATAGACGCCCAAAGCAATACTGCAAGCGGCACCCGCCCGCGCCAGTAACGGATGACGGTCTCACAGTCAGCAAGGTGAGACCGTCTTTCTTTGATCACTTCGCCAAGCGCCAGGCGCTGCGAGGGTCCAGCGCGTCGCGGAGGCCATCGCCCACCAGATAGAAACAGAGCACGGTAATCATGATCAGCACGCCAGGCCAGATGACGAGATGTGTACCTACCGTGAAATAGGAACGGGCATCGGTCAGCATATTTCCCCACGTCGGCGTTGGCGCTTGGACCCCTACGCCTAAGAAGCTGAGGCCGGATTCAATCAGAATCAGGTTACCGGCAATGATCGTCATGGTGACGATGACGATAGAGAGGATGTTGGCCAGGATGTGCCTGCCCAGCAGCCGGGAGTTGGATACGCCAACGGCGCGCGCGGCCAGGACGTATTCGTGCTCCTTAATGGAAAGCACCTCACCGCGTACCAGACGACAGGTCCCTACCCAGCCCACAAGCGCCAGGATGATGATGAGCAATTGGGGCGAAGGAGACCAGAACGCGGCCGCAATCAACAGTAGGAACAGCGTGGGCACGGAACTCAGCGTAGTCACAGCCCAAGTGATGACGTCATCTATCCTGCCGCCGTAATACCCGGCGACGAGGCCCAGAACTACTCCGATTACGATGGTCATTACGCTCGCGGAATAGGCAATCGCGAGTGACACGCGCCCGCCGTACAGCAGACGAATAAGCTGGTCACGCCCCAGATGATCCGTTCCCAACACGTGCCCGTGCGCGCCTGGTGGCAGGAACTTGTTGGGAATATCGACCCGGTTCACGTCGACACCGAGTACGCGTTCGATCAGCGGCGGACCGAATATGCAAAGTATGGTCAAGGACCCCAATACGATTATCGCCACCAGCGTCAATTTGTCGTTGACAAGATGCAGAATCGCGTTCTGCCACAGGGTCCGGTGTTCGCGCAGGGGTTCTTGTGCCAGCCGTAATTGTGGTTCGGATGTCATCGAACGGCTTGTCCTATTTGAGACGAATGCGGGGGTCCAGCATCGTGTAGAGGATATCCGATATGAGCAGGCCCACGATGAACATGGCGGAGGCGATCACGACCCCACCCATGACCAATGGATAATCTCGGTTGAACACCGCGTCCACGATCAATCGACCCATGCCCGGCCAGTTAAAGACTTTCTCCACAATTACGGCGCCGGCGAGCAGGGTCCCTAAAGCCGGTCCGATGAATGTGGCGACGGGAATCAGTGCATTGGGAAGGGAATGGTTCCACCAGATCCGGCGGTTCGCTATGCCCTTTGATCGAGCGGTCCGAACATAGTCCTGGCCAAGTACCTCTAGCAGTTCCGTTCGGGTGAATCGAGAGATGAAGGCGATCGTCCCGAACGAAAGTACGAAAACCGGCATGATCATATGTCTGGCGGTCTGCCACAGGCTGAATCCAGCATTGCGCTGGGTGATGTCACGCATGCCACTCATGGGCAGGATGTCGAACCGAACACTGAGCAAGATGATCAACATCAATCCCAACCAGAACTGCGGCATCGCGTTCCCAATCACCGTGAAAATCCGTATCAATTGGTCTATCCACGACTTGTGATACACCGCGGCGAGAATGCCGAACAAGATACCCAGTCCGTAGCCGACGATCAGGGCGCTGAACGTGAGCAGCAAGGTGGCCGGTACCTTCTCCAGGATCAATTCCCCCACGGGCCGACGGTGCTTGAGGGATTGTCCGAGATCGCCTCGCAACAGGCCCCGGCGCTCACCAAAGCTGTCGACCTCACCATCACCGTTCGAGTCCACCCGCGCCCAATCGTTGCCTACCAACCAATACACATATTGAAGCAGCGGCGGTTGGTCCAAACCCAGCTTGCGACGCAAAATCTCCGTTGCCTCTGGGTCGCCCCTCGTCGGATTAAAGGTGAGCAACTCGATGGGATCGCCGGGTGCGTAGTGCATCACAAGAAAGGCAATGATTGTGATGCCAAGGAAGGTAGGAATCGCTTGCAGCAGTCGTCTGACGATGTAGGTGCCCATGTACGGCTTTATCCGCTAGTGTTGTGGGGTCCGATGACTCGTGCCAGCGGGGCGTCGCGTGTAATAGGAGAAGATTGTAGTAAAGGTTTTGCTTCTGGACAAGTGTGGCTGGCCGAGTGCCTAGCGCCTGATGCCCACCGGCAGACCGTCATCGGAGCGGGGTGTGCCCCTATTTCCACCGTGGCAGACCCACTTGCACGATATGCTAGAATGATTGCCTATTACCGGTAACAGTTCACCTAACAGAGGAGGAAACCATGGGCTTCGACCAGTATCACGAACCGCCGGAGGAACTGTCCGAGGAGGTCCGTACGTTTGCGCGGTTGATCGTCTCATTGACCGAGGAGGCGGAGGCGATTAACTGGTATGAGCAGCGGATTGCCGTCGAGAAGGACAAAGAGGCCATTGCCATCATGCAGAACGCGCAGCATGAGGAGTTCAAGCACTTCGGGATGGACCTCGAGTTCCTGCTGCGCAAGAAGCCTAAATGGCGTGAGACGCTGCAACCGATTCTGTTCCACGATGGAGATATCGTGAAACTGGGCTCAAAGGGTGAAGAGGCTTCGGAATAGGTGAATTTGGCAGGACGCAGTTCAACGCAATTGGTGTCGATCTGCGTCCTGTTTTCTGTTCCTGTGCTCCGGTCTATTCTTTTTCGTTATCTGCTGCGTCTGTGGCGGCACTGATAGCGGCACGCGCAGCAGCCATTTCGGCCTCCGCTTCCGCCACAGCCTGTTCAGCTTCTGTGAGCGCTGCATCTTCGATGAGACCGGCAGCCACTACCGCGTCGATTGCTTCCTGCGCGGCCGCATCTTCGATGAGGCCGGCCACGATCAAGGTTTGGATTGCCTCGGCGACGGCCACCGCTTTCACCTGCTCGGCAGCTTCCACGGTCGCAATGGCATCCAAGATTGCGGCGCCCTTGACGGCATCCGCGACCTCTATGGCTACCTCGGCTTCCAAGACAGCCTCCAACTCGCGGCCGACCATCATAAGCGCCTCCGGCGTCAGAAACCCCTGGGCGATTGGATAGCCTCCCGTCGTGCGTATCGCCTGCTTGAGGCGCGCCGCCCAAGTGTGCTCAAAGAGCAGCATGCCCACCGCTTGGCCCGGTTCCAGACCCGAAGCGATGTCGGCTATGTCGTCGACCGTTAGCCCGTACGCCTCATCCGCCGCTGCCAGGGCGCCGGCCTCCATTCCCTCGGCGGCGCCCTCCTCGCCGGCTGCGCCCAAACCGATCAGTCCCCCAATTACGGCGCCGAACTCGATCGCCTCTTCATCCGTCAGGTCGGAACCTTGGATGGCGATCAGGTCCCCCGCTTCGTCCTTCTTTACGAACTGCAGGTCGATAACGCGGATCAGACCGCGCGCAGTCAGAGAATCTAGTTCGTCCAGGATTAGGCCCCGATATTCGGCGTCCTCGTCGAAACCGACGACCA
>JBJYXA010000611.1:0-4346 GCA_046259705.1 Caldilineaceae bacterium | reverse complement strand
CGGCAAGCAGCGGCAACAAGACTAAGCGCGAAAATGCCATGGAGTGAAGTGCGTCAGCGGAGCGGCGACGGCTGCACAACCGGACAGATGGCCGGCTGGGCGGTGGAGGTACACGACGAATCGCGACGTTAGCAGCTCGCAAACACCTGCGCCCACTCAGTCGCCTCTTTTAGGATTCTACTGGGTTGACCGATGTGGTGCACGTTCTGCCCGGCGTCCTAGGGCTCAGCGACAATGCCTCTTGCGACCAGATCGGATTAGCATTTGACCAGCCTCACCTCAGTCCGTCTGTGCCGCGCGGCATTTAGTCCTGCGGCCGGTCGTTCTCCTGAGCCGATTCTGGAAGAAGGAACGCTCGCCGGGCTACAGCTTTGCATCCTTACCGCGCGGTTACTGGTGGGCGAAATTCATGAAGAGCCTGGCGCCTTGTCGAACACGCGGTAGGCCCGCCGGAGGAGTTCCTCTCCGGCCGTGAATACAGGGGCTATACTCGTGACACGGACGCGACAAGGGACTGCGAGATTTGAGATGCGACTTGCAGGACTGTCGGCTCCGCCATCAGCCTATGATGTGCGCCGGAAATATAGCGGACATTGACTTCACCACTGACCAGCGAATCCCACCCTAATGACTTGTCATAGGAACAGAACAACGGATGCCTCGGTGTCCGGAATAGTACAACATCGCCGTCATACTTCGACGGGGAATAGTTAGCAATAGCTTCCATTTCGAGGGCGACTATCTCCTTGTGACTATCGGGAATCTGCGAAACGTTGTCAAGGTACATGAGTCGATCGATGGGTTGCGAGATTCGAGATGCCGTACCAAATGGCCAATTGGAGCGAATCGCCTTCAGTATGCGAGCCCTCTGCCTATCCCTTTCGAGCTGTCGGAAGTCCTGTAGCCAATTCGGGAAATTCGCCAAGAAATCAAGCAGCCACTTCAAGTTGAGTGTGCACGTGTAGTAGTCTGAACCTGGCGCGGCCGAATCGATCAGCACGAGACATGCACACCTGCGCCCCCGCTTGGCTAGTTGGCAGGCCATCTCATATGCGACAGCGGCGCCATATGAGTACCCGCCAAGACAGAACGGGCCTTCCGGCTGAGCCGTAATTAAGGCGTCGGCGTACCGCCTCGCCATTTCCTCGATTGACGTATCCGGTTGACTGTCATTGTCGCTGCCGAGCGCCTCAAAACCATACACCGGCTGGTCCCGACCCAGGAGCCGGGCCAACGCCACATAGCCGGACACGCCACCACCAAGCCCATGCACCAGATAGAGGGGCGGCCGATCTCCCCCCGGCTGTAGGGAAACCAGTGGAGACCACTGCGTTGCATCGCTACGTTTCCGAATAAGCGCCGCGAGTTCGCGCACGGTGGGCCCTTGCAGGAAGCTCGCAAGAGATGGCTGTACACCAAACTGTTGGCTAATCTCTGCCATGAGCTGTGCGGATAGCAGCGAATGTCCCCCCAAGTCAAAGAAATCATCATTTACGCCAATGGGACCGACTTCCAGGATATCTTCCCATATGTCTACAAGCGAACGCTCAAGCGCGTCCGGTGAGCCCACAGGCGCTTCCTGCCGAACAAGCATCTCGCCGTCGTACTCGATAAGTGCACGGCGATTGGTCTTGCCGTTAGGCAATCTAGGAATCTCTTGAAGGGGCACTATCGCAGAGGGCACCATATACGGCGGCAACTTGTTCCTTACAAAACTCCGTAACACGGCGGGCGAAATCACCTGGTTTGTGGCAGGCACTACGAAGGCAACGAGAGACTGCATGCCCGAGTGATCGGTGCGCGTAACTGTCACGGCGTGACCAACCGATTCATGTTCGCGCAAGGCTGCTTCAATCTCGCCCAGCTCAATTCGATAACCTCGAACCTTCACTTGGTGATCCAGCCGCCCCATGAACCGCAGTGTCCCATCAGGCTGGAACCGGGCGACGTCCCCGGTCTTATATATCAGGCGACCACTGCCGTCTGCGAAGAACTCTACAAATGCCTGGTCTGTCCGCTCAGGCTTGTTGATGTAGCCACGGGCAAGTCCGGCGCCGCCGATGCAGAGTTCGCCTGGCACGCCAATTCCGGCCGGCTCGCCAGCAGCATCCAGCACATAGAGCTGCGTGTTCGCAATGGGCCGGCCGATGGGAATCACTTCGTCGTGCGCGGAAACTCGATGGACAGCAGACCAAATGGTCGTCTCCGTTGGACCATACATATTCCACAGCGAACCGCATCGCTTGAGCAGCTCTTGCGCAAGATCCCGAGTAAGCTCCTCGCCACCGCAAAGCAATTTGAGATCAGGGCTGCCTGCCCAGCCGGAATCTACCAACAGCCGCCACGTTGCCGGGGTAGCCTGCATGATGCTTGCCTGGCACTGCTCCATCGCCTCCTTGAGCCTAACTCCGTCTGCCGCGGTCCGTTCATCCACAATAACCACCGTTGCACCGGTGGTCAGCGGGAGCGTAAGCTCCAGCAAGGATATATCGAACGATGGAGAGGTAACGGCGAGCAGACAGTCTTTGCTCGTGATTCCCGGCTCCACCGCCATCGAATGCAAAAAGTTCGTCAGGGCCCTGTGCGGAATCCCTACCCCTTTAGGCTCCCCAGTAGAACCCGACGTATACATGATATATGCCAGGTCATCCGCATGCGCCCGAAACGCAGGCGCTAGCTCGTCGCGTTCAGTCAGCGTCATCCAGTCGTCGTCCAGGTAGACAATCTGAACGTGGTTCGCGTGCCTCTCGAATTCTGATAATAAGCCATGCTCAGTGATCAACACCTTCGCGCCCGAATCCGCCAGCATGTAATTGAGGCGCGCCCGCGCATAGGCCGGGTCCAAAGGAACATATACTCCACCGCATTTCATTACGCCCACCAGCGCCACAACGAGGTCAGCTGACCGCCTCATCGCTATGCCTACCGGCTTGCCTGGGCCGACGCCGAGTGATTCCAGGAACTGGGCAACTTGGTTCGAGCGATGATCGAATTCTTCGTAAGTGTATCGTTTGGGTTCACAAACGACGGCAAGAGCCTCAGGTGTTCGACGAGCCTGGTCGGCCAGCATTTGCGGCAACGTCTGCGTAAGGTCAGTGGGGGAGTCGGTCCGGTTCCATGTAACAAGCAGTTGCTCTCGTTCAGTTTCGTTTATCATGGCCAGCCGGCTGATAGGCTGCTGAGGGTCTGCCACGATACTGGCTAAGAGCGTCGAGTAATGTGCCAGCATGCGCTCTATGGTCTTTTCATCGAACAATGCTGTGTTGTATTCGATCGCCAGCCGCCCGCGCATATCGGCAATATCGGTCACAGAGCAGGTTAAGTCGAATTGGGCACCCTCACGTTCAATCTCGAGGATTGACGACTCGAGATCCTGAAGGCACAACTTGGGGCAGGGCACATTGACCATGCTGAACATGATCTGGGCCAGCGGTGGGAAGCCACCCTCCCGATCCGGCTTAAGAGCTGTCACGACTTGCGCGAACGGAATCTCCTGATGAGCGAAAGCTTCGTCAATCTGCGAGCCAACGCGTTCGATAAGCTCCACAAAGGTCGGATCGCCCGACATGTCTGTGCGGATAACAACGGTATTGACCAGCATACCCAACGCGGCATGCAGCGACCGCGTGCCTCGCGTCGCTACGGGCGTAGCCACACCCAAGTCGGACTTTCCTGTGTAGCGGTGGATCATTACGTCGAACGCTGCCAGCAGCATCACGTGCGGAGTAACGCCGAGCCGGCTACTTAGCCGCCGCAGAGCGCGCCACAGGTCCGGATCCAGGTTCCTGCTAAGGAGTGCCCCGTCAAAAGTCTGGCCGGGAGGCCGCGGATGGTCCGTCGGCATTTCGAGGACCTCAAGCCCATCCAGGCGGTTCAGCCAGTACGTTCGGAGCTGTTCGAGTCTTTCTCCCTTGAGGTAATTGCGCTGCTGCACGCTGAAATCGCTATATTGAGCAACGACCGAGCGCGTCCACGCCGGGTCGCCCGTCAAGTACTCTTTGTAGAATACCATTATCTCACGCGCACAGTTGACGAGTGACCACGCGTCCGAGACAATGTGGTGGAGCACAAGCAGCAGGTGATGCTCAAAATCATCTAGCCGCAACAGCAACACCCGCATTAGCGGGCCGGCCTCGAGATCGAAGGGACAATTTGACTCTATCTGCACTACTTCCCGCGCACGCAGAATACGCTCCGGCGCAGGAAAGTCACGTAGGTCGCGGAACGAAAACTGCGGTTCGAGTATAGGATGGATAATCTGGTATGGTTGCCTATCTGCCGCTGCCGTGAGGGTAGTACGCAGTGCATCATGGCGCTGTACGAGTCGCTCCAGGCTATATTCGAGC
>JBJYXA010000610.1:0-3569 GCA_046259705.1 Caldilineaceae bacterium | reverse complement strand
CCCACCATCATGGCAAAAGGTCCGTCGCCGCCATAGGTATCGATGAACCGACATGCCTCAATGCCCACGAAATGGTCGACTGACAGCTCCCAGGGCAGCCGGTTCACGATCGCGCCCCGATTCTCATAGTATCCTTCGTGCTCATTGCCGTGGTATTTGCGGTGTCCGTGCCGGCGCAGGAAATGGTAGTAGTCGTCGCGTACTTGCAGCCAGCGCTTGTCCTCGGCGATGACGCGATACTGCAGACCGTGGTTTATGTCCCACGGATAGAAGTGCATCTTGCCCACGCCTGCTGTGTAATAGCCCTGCTCGTTCAGATATTCGGGCCAGGTGCGCAGACCGCACGCCGCCAGGTCCGGCCGCAACCATAACCCATTATCCAGGACGCCGGTACGTATGGCGTTCAGACCGGTGAGCAGAGAGGCGCGCGCAGGTACGCAGACAGGAGAAGCCGAATAGGCACGCTCGTAGCGTATGCCTTCGGCGGCCAGACTGTCGATATTGGGCGTGCTGATGAAGTTGGCACCGTAGCAGCTCAGGAAATCCGAACGCAACTGATCCGGCATGAGGAACACGATATTGGGCAACGAACTCATGTCAGCTCGTCCTCCTTGCGATCTGAGTAGCGATGGCAGGTGTGACCGCGAAATGTTTGCGGGAGTTGTCTACGACAGAGTGGCCGGTTGGTCCTCGATGATGGCCTTTACCCAATCCTGCCCGGCCAGCGCGTAAATGCTGGCAGCCGGCGCCGTAATATGGATAAAGCCAAGCCTGTTCGGTTCTTGCGTGACGCGGCGGCCGCCGGTGCTCGACAACTGGCGGTCGGTCCGCTTGAAGCCATCCTTCATTACCGCGGCGATGGTCTCTTCCGCGGCTTTGCGCCGCGCGGATCGGGTTGCAGCCCGTACCGGTTCGGAGGACGGCGATATCGTGGGCAGAATGACGGCGCTGATCTCCTGGTCCGGTTGCAGCTCGTCCAGACGTTCCGCAAATGCGCGGCTGATCTTGTCGTTCTTGCCTGCTCCGCCCTTCTTGTCACTCTTGGAATTCGACGACATGGGCTTCCTTTGCATTCCCTCGCTACGCCAACGCAAGCATTGCCTGCTCTGCCTGAATCAGACCGTATCCCCAGCGATTGTCTGGACGATGGTCGTCTCCGGCCGGATGCAACGCGGTTTCCTTGATCGCCTGTGCGATGTCGCGGATGGACGCTTTGGGGTTGGCCGCCATGAGCAGGGCGGCAACGCCCGAGACATGCGGGGTTGCCATTGACGTGCCATCCATATAAGCATAGAGGTAGGCGCCGTCGGAACGCAATACTGGCGGGATGGCCGAATAGACCTGCGAGCCCGGTGCGACGATATCTGGCTTGGTAATGATCGTCCCCGGCGCAAGGTCAGGAAACACTAGGCTCGCGCCGCTGCTGTAGAAGGAAACTTCCAGACGGCTGCGCCCCATCGTTTCCACCGCGCCCACGCCCAGGGCGTTGTACGCGTTGCCGGGCGAGCTGCTGTTGCCCTGGTTCTCGTTGCCGATGGCAACCACGGGTAACATCTCGTATTGGTCAATCAGCACGTCAAATACCTGGGTGAAGTGCGGCTCATAGTAGTTGAAGCCCAAGGAAAGGTTCAATATGTCGGAGCCCATTTGGACACACCAGTCGATGCCTTCCAGCAGCGTGCGCAGCGTGGTATCGCCAACCAGCACCGCCCCCATATGGATCTTCGCTTTGGGCGCCACGCCCACGGCGATTCCGTCAGGTGTCTGGCCGCCGGCGATGGTGCCCGCCACGTGTGTGCCGTGACCGTTAGCGTCGAACATGGGCGAGGCTGCGATGCGTCTACCCAGCGGGTCGATCATGACAAATTCGGCGATGCGGTGCTCCAGCAAGGGATGCTCGCCGAACGCGCCCGTATCGAGCACGCCAACGTTTATGCCTTCGCCCATCGTTTTGTGCCACAGTTTCTGTACCTCGAGCTGCTCTAGTCCCCAGGTCATCTTGCTGCGAATCTCTTGTTTGGCCAGCGAATCGTACTGAATAGCCTGCGGCCGAATCAGGTGGATCCGCTGATTGGGCAAGATAGCCAACACGTCGGGCTGTTTGGCTAGCTCCTCGAGCGAATGCTGTGTGACCTCCACGGTGACCGCAGGCAACGCACTTTCGCCGATAGTGTCCACCTGGACATTTTCGTCGACGTTATCCAAATAGGAACGCAGGATGCGCGTCTCGATATCGCGATGCGCTTCGGCCTGTACCACCGCTTGGTAGCGTCGACGGGTCGCACGCCCGCGGCTGCTCCGGGTCGGCGGCCGCTTGATGGGTGGCGCACGGTAGATGACGACCGCCTCCTGTCGATCAAGGCGATGGCTGTTGGCGAGATAAGGCTCGAAGGCAGGCGAAATCTTGTCCAGTGGGTTCAATTCGACCTCTCAGACTGCGGGTGCGCTCGGCAAATTTTTGCAGACGCGCCTTCCATAGGGTAGTGAAATCCAGAATCGAACGACGAAAGCGGCATCGTCTATACAAATCCGCCCGGGCTGAATTCGGCATTGGCATCCAACCAACCGGCGCGCTGTGGCCGCGCGCGGAAATAGGTCATCTCATCCATGTCGGGCGAAACCACGTTGCCGCTGGAAGGATATTTGGCGATGGCGTCCTCGACGATGTCGATCCCCAATCCTGGCGCATCCGGTACAGTCATGTATCCGTCCACGATCTCAGGCTGAGGGTCCATGACCTCGTAGCGCTGCGGTACATCGTCCTCCCGATGTTCCAGGATGAGGAAATTTGGCAGCGTGCTGCACAGATGAACTGCGGCCATCTCGGCCACCGGTCCTAGCGAACCGTCGTGGGGCGCAAAGGTAATATAGTGCGCTTCGGCCATGGCCGCCTGCTTCTTCATCTGCAGCAGACCGCCTGCTCGGCCGGTATCCGGCTGTACCACGTCGATGATCTCGCGCTCGATCAGCTCGCGCGTGCCCCAGATGTGCGCGTGACGCTCCCCTGCCGCGATGGGAATGTGGACTGCATCCGCCACGCGTGCAATGGATTCGATATTTTCCGGCGCCGTGGGGTCTTCATAGAACAGGAGGTCATACTCCTCCAGGCGTTTGCCCATGGCGATGGCGTCCTTGGTTGTGAGCCAGGGAGGACCATGGATATCGACCATAATGTCGATTTCCGGTCCCACCTCTTCGCGGATGGCGCGCACGCTTGCCAGAGCACCCTCGATGCCGCCCGTCTTAATACCCGTATAGCCGCGATCGACGAGCTCGCGCGCTCTTTCGCCGGTGCGGGCGTGGGCATATAACCTGATGCTGTCGCGTATTTTGCCGCCCAGCAGTTCGTACACGGGCACACCCAACGCCTTACCTTTGATGTCCCACAGCGCCATTTCAATGGCCGTCAGCGCGCCGCCGCCTACGATCCCGGTCATGCCGTGACCCATGATGGCGATGAACATCTTTTGCCAAATCTTCTCAATCTCAAACGGGTTGTCACCCATGATGATGGGCGCCAGATCTTTGACGGCAGTCTCCACCACGCGTGGCCAGCCGCTGCCTTCGCC
>JBJYXA010000609.1:14489-18195 GCA_046259705.1 Caldilineaceae bacterium | reverse complement strand
TGTGGGCCAGTCCTTGGTTGACCGCTTGGGTGATCGTCGGCTATTTCGTGGCAGCCTTTGTACTTGAGATGTTGTTTACTCGCGACAGTTTTTGTCTATATGTATGTCCATTGGGTAGCTTCAACTTTCTATACAGTACGATCAGCCCAACCCAGATTACGAGCCGGAGTCACTCCACCTGCCGCGAGTGTGTAGGCAAAGAATGCATCAATGGACGATTCGATGATCAGGGCTCGCTGGTGCAGCAGGGATGCCAGTTGGAACTGTACGTGCCCACGGTGCGCAGCAACCTGAACTGCACTTTGTGCCTGGATTGCGCCAAGGCCTGCCCCTATGAAAACGTAGCATTGAGCATACGTCCACCGGGTGACGAACTCTTCCGGCGCGGTTGGCCGAATAGGCTAGATCTGGCGCTGCTGGCCGTCCTGGCTGCGTTCGCAGCGCTGATGAACGCCGTGGCCATGACGCCGCCTTTCTATGTCGTGGAGCAAGAACTGTCCC
Source organism: Caldilineaceae bacterium (assembly GCA_046259705.1). Classification (GTDB taxonomy): domain Bacteria; phylum Chloroflexota; class Anaerolineae; order Caldilineales; family Caldilineaceae; genus JASGTU01. Next base: position 17,694 of record JBJYXA010000609.1, on the reverse strand, counting down.
GCCTCATCGGCACACAGCGCGAAGTGATTGTTCTCGGTCTGCTCTTTTTTGCCGGCGCGGTGGTCGTCCCGCTCGGCTTGGCCCTTGCCGCTGCGTGGCTGAATCGCCGTTTGAACGCCGAAGCGGAAACACAGTCACTGCGCTCGTATGTGGTGCGCTTTGCGTACGCGTTCGTCCCATTGGGCTTTGGCTTGTGGACAGCGCACTACCTCTTTCACTTGCTGATCGGACCGCTGACCATTGTGCCGGCCATGCAACGATTTGCGGTTGATCTGATGGGCGTTCCTTTGTTCAGTGAGCCGGACTGGCGCATTGCCTCGTGGTGGGTGCCGTCCCTCGGCACGGTTCGCGGCGTGCAGATGGCAGCAGTGGCCATCGGGACTGCTGGCGCAATCCTGGTGGGTTGGCGCGCTACACGTGGCGCGGGCTACGACGTGGGCCGCCGGTCGGCGGAATTCGCGCCATGGCTTGCGATATTGTTGCTACTCGCGATTGCAGCCGTTGTCGTATTTCTTTTGCCCATGGAGATGCGCGGCAACGTCCTCGGGTAGCGCGTCTACCGCACTGTCTCCAGCTCGGCCTACGTCCTGCTTCGCGTTTACAGTCGAGGTACGCCCTTGAAATGGTCTAGCGCTCAGCTCTCTTCATCCTGCGTCTGTGAAGCCTTTGCGCACGGCTTGGCAGCCAGAATGCGAAGCGCCCAACGGTTGACCGAGACCGTCCCGGCCTGCTATACTGGCAATTGACAATAGCATATCATTCCCTTGGGGGTGCGCTTGCCGCCCGGACGCGCAGCGCAAAATGGGGGAAGCCCGGTGAAGTCCAGATGGACTAGTCCGGCACTGTCCCGCAACGGTGAGACGGCACATTCGTCAAGTCCGAAAACCCGCCTTTAAGGATGCTTGAAACCACCTTCGTGGAGAAAGGGGCCAGGCGTTCGCAAGACGCACTCCCCGCCGAACTGGCGGGTTTTTATGTGAAGCGGACCGGCTCGAAGGTTCATGGAGCGGTCCGCTTTCTGTTTGTTATAGAGCCTGATCCGGCATGACTGTGTCGATATGCGCCGAACCATATAACGACGGCAAGCCATGCAAGGACTCATGCAAGGATTGAGGTGCACTACTATGAAGATCGCGACGGGACGGTTACGTCTTGCCGTCACTCTGATAGCATTTACTGTGGCCCTAACCGTAGCCACACTGGCTACATTGGGTGGACAGGCCGTATGGGCCGCGAGTGATAATTCTGACACGGATGTGAAGGAGGCTCAGATTATCGTCCAGTTCGACGAAAGTGACGCGCTGATCAGGCCGATCACCTTCACCGGCGAGATTTCAAGCCTGCAAGCCCTGCAGCTGACCGGACTGGACGTAGTCACGGCAGACTACGGATACGGTCCCGCCATCTGCGCTATCGAAGGCGTAGGCTGTCCGGCCGACGACTGCTTCTGTGATGCAAGCAATTCCTGGGGTACGTCGTTCTGGACCGGGACCGCGTGGGAAGGCTACTCCGTTGGGGCCGGCTCTACAGTGATCAGCCAGACGGGCCACGTGGACGGCTTTCGCTGGGGCGTATGGCCGTCGACGCCGTCTCCCGCGCCCGACATTCAGGCTGCGCAGGCAGGTCTCGACTGGCTACAAGAACGCCAGTCAAGCGTGAACGGCAGCTACGGCAATCGGCCGAGCCCGAGCCTCGACGTGATGCTGGCCATCGGCGCCAACCACCTGTCTGCCGATGCCTGGCGCAGAACGCCGGATAGCCCTTCGTTACAGGATTACGTCGCGGTCGCGGGCGCGCAATACTCTCAGGACGGCGTTGCCGAGTCAGGACGTCTGGGCGCTGCAATGGTAGGAGCAGACGGTTGCTGGCCACCGGGAGCCGTTGCGCCATCCACTTACTACAGCCCGGCCCTCGGCAGTTTAAGTGACCAGGCCGGCTTCCTTTCCTGGGCGATCCTGGGCACGATCGCCATGTCAGAACCAGTACCGTCGACTAGTGTCGATACACTTCTCGATATGGCGCTTCCCAATGGTGGTTGGGAGTGGTCACCAACCTGGGGCGCTGATACCAATGCTACTGCGATTGCGATCCAAGCATTGGCGGCGAGCGGCGTGCCAACAACGGCAACGCAGATCACCGATGCACTTGCATACCTTAAATCCGCCCAGAATGATGACGGTGGTTTTCCCTACCAGCCCGATTCGCCGTTCGGTACCGACAGTGATACCAACTCAACTTCATGGGTTGTGCAGGCCCTATGGGCCGTGGGCGAGGATCCTCGTAGTGCCGAGTGGAGTGCGAGCGGTCATTCTCCCATCGATTTTCTGCTGGTGATGAAGGCTTCTGACGGCTCCTTCAGGTACCAAGCAGGCTTCGAAGGCGATGAGTTCGCCACCCGGCAGGCCGTGCAGGCGTTGCTGGGTAGCCCGCTACCAATGGCCATTCATGGACTGGTCACTTGTGATCTGCAATCGACGATGATACCTCTGGTACGATCGCAGGGCCATGGCGAGACTAAGTAGTCGCCGCAGGGCGCGACAAAGGCACGGCCAAGACGATTCGGACGGCTTGAGGGCGCAACTGTGAGTGTTCGGAACATAATGCGCTGGCCAATGTTGGCATGTCTGTTGGGGCTGTTTCTCTGGGTGCCCCACTCCGCTGTGCGCGCGCAGGCGCTGAACCGTGCCGCCCTCGTCGTTTCCTACGGGGAGGGAAAGGATGTCGGCGTGTGCGTGTCGTTCAGCGAAGAGGAAATCACTGGATACGAGTTGTTGCAGCGGTCGGGCCTAACCATGGAGAGTGAGCCCAGTGGGGGATTTGGCGAGGCCGTCTGCCTCATCAATGGGACCGGTTGCGATATCCCCCAGCAGAAATGTTTTTGCGAATGTCAGGGCGCTGAGTGTTCGTATTGGTCCTATTGGCGGCTCGAACAAGGTGCGTGGACTTATTCCCAGCAAGGGTCGAGTTTGACGACGATCCGTGACGGGAGTGCGGATGCCTGGGTGTGGGGCAGTGGCACGCTAAACCAGAGCGCCGACCGCCGGCCGCCCGACGTAACGTTCGGTCAGGTGTGCACCGCGGCGGAGACATCTGAGCCTAACGAGACCTCGACCGCTACCATCACCGATGCCCCTACTTCGATGCCTCCGCAGACGGTTCAGCAGCAGACGACTGTTTCACCGACAGCTACGCCAAGCGTAACGCC
>JBJYXA010000609.1:0-14389 GCA_046259705.1 Caldilineaceae bacterium | reverse complement strand
CGGCCACACCGACGCAAACGAAAGAACCGTCCGACAACACGCCGACGCCGACGCCGCTGCCGACTGCGATGCCCACGGCCGGCCCGACGCCCACAGTCACGCTCACGCCATTCGTACCGCCGACGATCCGTACCTTTGCCGCTGATCGACCATCGATTTCCTTTGGAGAAAGCTCAACACTGGTGTGGGATGTCGCGAATTCGACGAGCGTAATTCTGCGCTATCCGGGCGGTGAAGAACAGGTTCCCGCTCAGGGCAGCAAGGCAGTTTCACCACAAATGACCACGCAGTACGGCCTTTTTGCCGCCAGCCCGGTCGGGGACGCTCAAGCAGCGCTCTCGGTAGAGGTCAACGCCGTGATATCTGCGCCGACTGCGGATCCGAATGCGCAGGCCGCACAGCCCGCGGCAGTAGCGCCGACACAAACTTGGACACCTACATGGACACCGACGTCGACACCGACGTGGACACCGGAACCAACGCAAACGCCGCAGCCGACGTGGACACCGCAGCTCCCTCCCACCCAATTGCCTGCATCCGCGCCGTCTGTTGTAGTTTCCGAGGCACCCGGCGCTTCAGTCGTACAGCTAGAGTCGCCGCTTGTAGTTACAGTTGTGGTGACGCCCGACGATGTCGCTGTTTCGTCTGCAACGACTGCAGCGCCTGCCATCGTGCTGTTGGATCCTGTGGGCGTCAACGCAGAGGCCGCAAGTCCGAGCGCCGACGACAGCGCGACGGCGAGCACCGAGCGCGCCTTTATGGTAGGTGGGCTAGCCTTTCTGATCGGCATCCCCGTACTCTTCGCCGGAATCTGGACGTTGGTGTGGCTGGTATGGAGGCGCCGCTAGCTGAGGTTTCAGTCTAGCAAACCAATGAGAACTACTACGACGACATGGGCCGTGCGAACGTTTAGCGGCGCCCTCTACGTGATGACAACCGTGTTGGGCATATTGGCGTTCTTGTATCCGTTCTGGCTGCCGGCGCTTACCCAAGGCGACAACTTGGGCCGGGCGCACGCCGGCGACGCGCCGCTGCTTATGACCCTGCTCGTCGGTCTCTGTTTTGCCGTACTGCTGTTGGAGGTACAGGGCCAGGGGATGAGCGCCAAGATGCTGGCACTGCTGGGTATCTTGGTAGCTATGAATTCGGTATTGCGTTTCGCCGAGGTCGCCATCCCGGGGCCGGGTGGTTTCAGCCCCATCTTCGTGCTCATCGTGCTGGCGGGCTACGCCTACGGGGCTCGGTTCGGTTTCTTGCTTGGGGCGCTGACCATATTCGTTTCCGGCCTGATCTCGGGCGGGGTTGGTCCCTGGATGCCGTACCAGATGTTCGTGGCAGGGTGGACCGGCATGGCAGCTCCCCTGTGCAGACCTTTCGTGCGTCTGTTGCACGGAGAGGGCGGATGGGCGGAAGTTCTTATCCTTGCTGTATACGGCGCCGCATGGGGTTTGATCTACGGCATGGTGATGAACATATGGTTCTGGCCGTTCATCGACGCGTCGTCGGCCGGTGAACCATGGGCGGTGGGCATGACTTTTGCGCAAACGCTGCGCAGCTATCTTGTCTTCTATGCCGTGACTTCGCTGCTATGGGATATGATGCGGATGGCCGGCAACTTTGTGCTCATCGTGGTATTCGGCGCGCCGGTATTGCGAGTGCTGCGCCGCTTTCGTGACCGCTTCACATACACGTATGTGCCCGCGACCGGCGATGCTGTTGCAGAAGTCAACGCTTTCGCAACCCCCGCTAAGGACGCTGCTTCGGCGGTGACGGGATGAAGGGCGTCAATCCGCTGCATGCCGGCGCTTGGGGCGCATGGCTTCTGGCCGCAGGCGTCGCTCTGTCGGTCACGCGCAACCCCATCTATCTGGGACTGATTCTCGCCTGGATTGCAGCCGTGTGGTGGGTCGCCGGGCATATGGCTGGGATCATGAATCCGGAACGCGCGGTTCCTCTCTCGCCGCTGCGGTTTGGAATTTTCGTCGTGTGCGTCTCCGCGGTTTTCAACGCCTTGATGATCAGCGCAGGTGAGTTTGTGCTGTTCCGTTTGCCAGAATGGCTGCCGCTGGTTGGCGGGCCATTTACCGTGGAGGCGCTGGTGTACGGAGCAATGAATGGCGTGGTATTGACCGGCCTATACGCTGCGTTTCTGCTTGTCAATCGGGTGCTGCCGGTCCGCGACATCGTGCGGCTGGTGCCGCAGGCCTATCATTCGGTCGCAATTGTGGTGTCCATCGCGGTGACGTTTGTGCCGGAGACGATGCGTCAATTTCGGCAGATACGCGAGGCGCAAGCTGTGCGCGGTCATCGGGTACAGGGCATTCGTGGATTTCTGCCGCTGTTACTCCCGCTGCTGACAGGAGGTATGGAGCGCGCCCTGCGGCTTGCCGAAGCGATGACGGCGCGAGGATACGCCAGCGCGGAAGCGCAGGAGTCGCAGGCATGGACCAACGCAGGCTTGGTCATGGGCTTAGGGATGTTTACCGCGGGCCTGCTGATCCGCCTAGTCTGGGGGTCGCTGACCGTTGGCGCCTTGCTGGCCGTCGCAGGTGCGCTACTGATCGTGGTCTTGCTATGGATCACGGGGGCAGCCGTCCCGCATACCGTGTATCGACCGGCGCCGTGGCGCATCGAAGACTGGCTGGTCGTCGCAGGCGCGGCTTTGACGGCGTCCGTTTTTCTCCTCCCATGGCCGGGCATGGACCGCAGCTCGATTTATTACTATCCCTATCCCAGTCTGAGCATGCCCGAGCTGTCCATCTGGATTGGCATAGCTACTTGGGGATTGCTCATGCCCGCAGTCGTGATGATGTGGGCGGAGATGCGGGCGCCCACCGGAGAAGCTGGTGTTCAATAGGTCGGAAACCGAGGCTGCACATGATTGAGTTTGATCAAGTTACATTCGCCTATCCGAACGCGACCGCGCCAGCGCTGGCGGGGGTCTCGTTGACGGTGCCGGAGGGTGAGATGATCCTGGTGATGGGGCCTTCTGGGGCTGGCAAGTCAACCTTGCTGCGTTGCCTCAACGGACTCATACCTCATTTCAGCGGCGGGCAACTCCGAGGCAATGTGCGCGTGAATGGCTTGGACCCCGTGCGCTTGTCGCCGCAGGGCATGAGCCAACATGTGGGGTTCGTATTCCAGGACCCGGAATCGCAGTTCGTCATGGACCGTGTGGAAGACGAGATCGCATTCGCCATGGAAAACGCGGCGATTCCGCCGGCAGAGATGCGCGTGCGCGTGGAGGAGACGCTGGACCTTCTGGATCTGGCTCTCCTGCGCGACAGGGCGCTCAGCACTTTGTCCGGCGGAGAACGGCAGCGCGTCGCAATCGCAGCGGTGTTGGCGCTTCGTCCCAAGATCCTGGTGCTGGACGAGCCCACCTCCCAGCTAGACCCCAAATCGGCTGAGGACGTTCTGAATGCACTAGTACGACTCAACACGGATCTGGGGTTGACCGTACTGCTGGCGGAGCACCGGCTGGAACGCGTGCTCCCGTACGTGGACCAGATTCTCTACATACCGGACGATGGCGACGCGCCGGTACTGGACGATCCGCGTGTGATTCTGGCGCATACGGACCTGGTCCCACCGCTCGTGTCTCTGGCCAAACGTCTTGACTGGCAGCCGTTGCCGCTTACGATCAAGGAGGCGATGCGCTTCAGCCGTTCCTATGAGGGCGCGGTGCATCCTAGCCCGGCTAACGGGGATGGCTGCCGGCAGGCCGGCGAGCCGTACCTGCAAGTCCGTAACCTGTCCGCAGGGTACGGCGGCAGCAACGTGCTGCGTGACGTCGACCTGGACGTAGCGAGAGGCGAAACCGTCGTCATAATGGGCCGCAACGGTTCCGGCAAGACCACATTGCTCAAGGCGCTGGTGGGGCTGGTCAAGCCCGCACACGGCCAGATACAGGTAGGCGGGGAAACCATCAGCGGGCGTGACACGGCGGACATCTGCCGCTCGGTGGCCTATCTGCCGCAGGATCCCGATGCGCTTCTCTTTGCGGACACCGTGGCGGATGAACTAGCAATAACGCTGCGCAACCATGGTATGGAAACGCCGCACCCAAATGACACGAACGCGAGCGGTGAGGCCGTATTGTTGGATCGACTAGGCATCGCCCAGTATGCGCAGAGCTATCCGCGCGATCTAAGCGCCGGAGAGCGGCAGCGGGCGGCCCTTGCTGCCATCACCGTAACGCAACCGGTGGCGCTGTTGCTCGACGAACCCACGCGCGGGCTGGACTATTTAGCCAAGAAGTCGCTGGTCGACCTGCTGCATGGTTGGCGGGCACATGGCATGGCGATCGTCGTCGTGACACATGACGTGGAGTTCGCGGCAGAGCTTGCGGATCGGGTCGTGCTCCTCAGCCAGGGGGAAGTAATCGCCGAAGGCAAGCCGGCAGAGGTACTGTCCGCATCGCCCTTATTCGCCCCTCAGGTAGCGAAGCTATTCCCGAACAGCAACTGGTTGACGGTAAGCGATGCACTCGAAGTGCTTGCCCAGGAATGAATTACACGACGACGCAATGAAATAGCGTGCAAAGACTTTACAGCGAGAGATATCGAAATGGAGAGGAACCATGCCTAGATTGACGAAAATCTATACGCGTACCGGTGACGAGGGAATGACTTCGCTTGGCGGCGGACAGCGCGTGTCCAAGGGTTCGTTGCGCGTTCAGGTGATGGGGTCGGTGGACGAGCTGAATTCGCAACTTGGCGTGGCGCTGGCCGTCGGTCTGAGTGATTATCTATCGCCTGTCGTCTCACAGATCCAGAATGTCCTGTTCGATCTGGGTACGGACTTTTGTTTCCTGGAAGAAGACAAGGCCACAATCCCACTGCCCAAGATCGAGGACCGTCACGTGAGCGACCTCGAAGCCCTCATCGACGAACTGAATGCGGTACTCGGCCCACTCGACAACTTCATTCTGCCCGGCGGAAGCCTCGCGTCCGCGCATCTCCACGTGGCGCGAACCATCAGCCGCAGAGCCGAGCGCGAAGCGACGGCGCTTGCCCGCGAAGAAGATATCAGCGGGAATGCCATTGCCTACTTGAACCGGCTTTCTGACGCGTTGTTTGTGATGGCCCGCTACGAGAACCACGTGACAGGCGTTGAGGAGCCATTGTGGCGGCCAGGAGAATGAATCGCCGACTTACCCGGCGGTCGTCCGCATCCGCTGCACCACCTCCTGAAGCGCGGCTTTGGCCTGAGTCCTGCGTTCAGTCACATGCGTCTGCCATTCCCGGTCGGAACTGACATCGGCGTCCAGTTGGTTGAGCAGTTGCTCGGTTGCTGCCGGCGCTACGCCGCCGGGCAGTGTACGCACCTCCACGAAGTGCTGTGGGTCCAGGGCCTCGGCCATCTGCGCTGCGCTGAAGGGCAACCTATGGCCGATGATCCGTTCTGCAGCAGCCTGTAGTCCGTCCACCGTCAGGTCCGGCGCTTCCAGACCTGCCGCTACCGCTTCGCGCACGACCGCCGATACGATGCTATGCGCTTGCCGGAAAGAGATGCCCGTTTCACGCACCAGCGCATCGGCGAGTTCGGTGGCGGTGGTAAATCCTAACCCTGCGCGGGCGCGCAGATGGTCTTCGTTTAGCGTCAATGTCGAGAAGACGCTAGTGTAGAGTTCGACAGATTCATCCACGGCCTCGATTGCACCGACCGTGAGCGGCCATATCTCGTCCTCGATGTCCTGCGTGTCGCCGTAGGGGATATTGTGACACTGCAGAACGATGCCTTGCGCCATGCCCAGTGCGCGGCTCAAGCGGGCGCGCAGATGCTCGAGCACCACGGGGTTCCGTTTCTGGGGCATGATCGAACTGATCTGGATGAAGCTGTCGTGGATATACAGTGCGCCTGATTCCTTGGTTCCCAGGAATAGCAGATCATGCGTCATCCGCCCCAAGCCGGCCGCGAGCGACTGCAATGCGTTGGCTACGTCGGTGAGATGGTCTCCGGCGCCAATGCTATGCTGCGTGCTGACGACGTAGCCGTCGAATCCCAACAGTTCGGCGACTCGTTTCCGGTCGATGGCGAAGCCAGTGCCGGTGAACGCGGCCGCACCCAAAGGCGATTCGTTGACGTTGGCATAGGCCGCTGCCAGGCGGCGCTGGTCCTTTGCCAAAAATGTAAGCACCCCGGCTAAATAGTGCGCAAAGGTCACCGGCTGCGCCGGCTGGGTATGCGTGTAGCCGGGCATGACTGTATTCAGATGCTGACCCGCAAGCTTGCGTACGGATTCTCTCAGGACTAGCAAGTCGCTGTACAACTCGGTCACGAGATCGCGCAGCGCCATGCGGGCTAGGGCGTGACCCAGGTCATTTCGGCTGCGCGCCAATTGCAGATTGCCGCCGTAGTCCGGACCTGCCAGCTCGATAATGCGCCTCTCGATGCGAAAGAAGAGATCCTCTACGCCCGGCTCGTAGGCCAGGTGCTCTTTGCCTTCCGAACGCACCACGGCGATTGCATCGAGCAGCGCACGCGCATTTTCCTGCGTGATAACGCCACATTCCGCCAACATCACCGTATGGGCTTCGTGGGCGTCCATCATCGGCGCATACAGATACTTCAGAGCATCGTCATAGGCGGGGCGCAATACGGTCCGGTCGTAGGCAGGGTTGGGGAATGATAAGTTCATTATTGTTCAGAATCCGATTGTGGATGTTTGTCCCGTAGACAAGAAGCTCGTCCGGCTTAGCCCTTGATGCCGGTCAACGCAATGCCTTTGATAATCTGGCGCTGGAAGAGAATGAAGACGATGAGCAACGGCACGGTGGCAAGGCTGGCCCCCGTCATAATCTTCTCCCACTGAGTCGTCGATTCGCCGCGGAAGAAGCTCAGGCCCACAGGGAGAGTGTAGTAGGCCCGGCCGCTAGCAACGATGAGCGGCCACAAGTAGGCGTTCCAATTGCCGATGAAGTTGAAGATACAGAGGGCGGCGATAGCCGGCTTGACCAGGGGCATGGCGATGCGCCACCAAATGCCGAACTCGTTGAGGCCGTCAATGCGTGCAGCATCGAGAAGTTCGTCGGGCACCCCGTCAAAGAACTGGCGCATCAGGAAAATGCCTACGGCGGTGATTACGCCGGGAAAGACGATGCCCCAGTACTGCCAGACGCCGACGTTCCAGTGAAAATGGACGCTCATCGTAAACCAGGGAATGATGAGCATCTCGGTAGGGATCATGAGCGTCGCCAGGATACCCATAAAGATGAGGTTCTTGCCGGGAAACTCGAACTTGTTGAGCGTATAGCCCACCAGGGAATCGAAAAAGGCAACGCTGGTCGTGCTGATCGTAGCGATCAACAGGCTGTTGAAATACCAGCGGCCGAAGCTACTCGTGGTGAGCACGGCCACATAATTGTCAAGGGTGGGATTCTTGGGTAAGAACGAAAACTGCACCAGTTCCGGCGCCGGCTTGAGGCTGGTCAAGATCATCCACAAGAACGGGACGACCATTACGACTGATCCGAGCGAGAGCAGGAGGTAGGAGAGAAAGATGATGAACGATGGACGCTTCCGGGTGCGCAACGGTGTACCCACGACGCGCTCGGCAAGCTGCAGCGTGCGTTCTGCGTCCGTTCCGATTGGCGTAGTGGTCATTAGCTTTCTTTCCTACGGGCGAAAATTCGCGACGAAGAGTTTGATGTTTGGGTGAGATTCAGTACTCCACGCGCCGGGAGAGAAACCGGAGCTGCAGTACGGTGATCATCAAAATTACAAAGAACAGGATAACGGTCAGCGCGGCTGCGTAGCCCATGTTGTAGCTGGAAAAGCCTTCGTTGTACACCTCGAGCACGACCGTCGTCGTGCTTTTTAGCGGCCCGCCGCGGCCCTGGAATGACATGTTCTGCACCAGATCGAACATGCGTAGGAAGCCGATGGTACCCAGTACGGCGAGATAGACGAACACCGAGTTCAGCAACGGCAGTGTCACGCGCCAGAACATCTGCCAGCGGTTCGCGCCGTCGATCTGAGCTGCCTCATAGTAAATATCCGGTATCTGCTGCAACCCGGCCAGGAAGATGATGATAGCGAAGCCCAGCCCGCGCCAGACCGCCACCGCAGCGATGGACGGGAGCGCTTGCCTGGGACTATCCAGAAACGGCTGCGCTGGCAATCCAAGTGCGGTAAGAAACTGGTTGATCAGGCCGGTCTGCGGCGCATAAAGCCAATTCCACACGAAGGCAACGGCCACAAATGAGGTGACGAACGGGATAAAGTACACTGCACGAAAGAAGCCGGAGAGGCGCGTGATCTGGTTAAGTAGCAGAGCAATGCCCAATGCCAGGACTAGCTGTAGGGGAACGCCAAATACCACGTAGCGAATGGTATTCCAGAACGCCGCCTTCACGGCCGAACGCGGTTTAAAGAGGTCCTGCCAAATGTCACGATAGTTGTCGAGCCCTACCCAGGGTCCACTACCGTCGAAGACGTTCCAGTCGCGAAAGCTGATATTGACCGCAAGGATAGTGGGATACCAGCGGATAACGACGAAGAAAATCAGGCTTACGGCCATAAAGGCATATGCCCAGAGGATTTGTCGCTGCCGCAACGTCAGTTTCATGATACAGCTCCAGCCTACTTCGCGCTACGAACGCCAGATCGACCAGCCGGCGCCAGCGTTGGCGCCGGCTGGTATACAGGTCAGCTGTCCTAAGGATGAAACAGGGAAATGGCCTGCGTCACTTCGGCTTACCTATCCGCCCAATACTCGTCCAACATTTCCTGTACCGTTTCGACAGCAAAGTCCAGTTCGGCAGCCGGATCAGCGCCTGTCAGCGTGACCGCGTCGTACGCATCTACGATGGCCTGTCGATCCTTGCTCTCGTCGACGAAGAACGTGGCGTGAGCGTAGGGCAAGCCGGCGATGAACGCGCCCAGGTTCGGATCCTCCAGAAGTGCCGGGTCGTTGGCGGCTTCGAGTTGTGCGGGCAACTCACCTACGATGTCTACCCACAGTCGTCCGGCTTCCGGCGAGGTGATGAACTGCAGGAACTTGACGGAAGCGTCAAAGCGTGCCGGGTCTTCTGCGGCCTTCTTGGTGATGCCATGCGTCCAGTAGCTGCCAAAGGTGCTCTTAACATCGTTGTGGACGGGAAGCTCCGTGACGCCGAAGTTGAGGTCCGGCGCACTGGCGGCGATTGTTCCAAGGCGGAACGAGCCATCGATGTGGAAGCAGGCGTGGCCGTTGAGGAAGAAGTTGGGATCCTCGTCGAACAGCGTCGCATCGCCAGTCTTCAGGTCAGTGTAGAAGCTGGTGAACATCTTCCAGGCCTCGTAACCGCCGTCGCTTGCATTCCACAGTACCTGGCGGTTGTCGTCGCTGTAGGGCTGCTGTCCATACTGCCGAAGCAGGACCTCGCGGAACCAGTGATGGCCCTGACCGGTCGGCGAAACGGGGAAGCCCATGATCTCGTAAGAGCCGTCGTCAGCCAGCACGGTGCAGGCTACTGCCTGCTCGATCAGCTCGTCCAAGGTGGTTGGCGGGCTCTCCGGGTCCAATCCGGCGGCTTCCATCAGATCCTTGTTGTAGAACAGCGCCAGCGTACGCACAGCAGTGGGCAGCGTGTACAGTACGCCGTCCTGATACCCTGCTTGGGCCAGCGGGCTGAACTCATTGGCGACCATGTCCGGAGTGAAAACGTCTTCCGGCAACGGCACCAGGTATCCGGCATCGATCCAGGCGGGCTGCCAGCCGTAGAACAGCGTGGCGACATCCGGGCCCACGCCTGCGGGGACGCTGGCTGCAATCTTGTTGCGGAAGTCGTCGTAGGGGATATCCGAGTTGTGGATAACCTTGATGTTCGGATTTTCAGCTTCGAATTGCTCGATGAGTTGATTCATGGCGTCGATGCGCGCTTCGAAGTTGTACTGCCAGTATTCGATTTCAATGGGTTCCTCGGACGCGGCCTCGGCCGCCGCCGCGGGAGCCTCACCGGCGTCAGCCGCCTCGCCGGACGTTTCGCCCGTCGTCGCCGGGGCCGGTGCCGGGCATGCCGCCAATACGAGGGACAGGATGACCAGCAGTCCGATCACAAGGGATGTTCGTTTGATTCGCATCTGTGCATTCCTCTCTCTATGAAGATTGAATAGGTACGGAACGGTGGTACAGCTAAGAGCAGTCTAGACTACGTTTCCTCTGACAGGTCTCATTTACTCGGCTTGCAGTCTTCGGCGGGCTAAAGCTCAATATTCAACAGCCGCGCCGCGTTGCCGGCAAAGATCATCTGGATTTCGTCGTCCGGCATATTGAGATCCAGACAATCGCGTATCTGGTCCTGCAAATAGCGGAAAGCAAATCCGCGCGGGAACCAGCTCGAGTCAGAACCAAAGATGATGCGGCTCGGACCAATAGTCTCATAGTACTTGCGGAACAGGTATTTGACCGTCAAGTTGCCCGGCACCCAGCGGATCCACTGTAAACTGCCGCTGGTGTCGACGCTTACATTGGGGCAGGACCAGCACAGTTGTAGGGTCTCCCGTTCCCAAGCGCAGCCGAAATGGGGCACCACAAAATCCACCTCGGGAAAGAATTTGGCGACGTTGTGCAACTTGAGCGGGTTGATGTTCTCGTGCCAGGCGATGCCGCCGGAACTGCCCTGGATGCCGAAGTGGATCAGGACCGGGATTCCCAGTTCAGCGCATTTCTCCCACACGGGGAACGCGGCTGCGTCCTCAATGGGCTCCTCGATCATGGGAGCGAGCAATTTGTACCCGCGTAAGCCGAGATCACGCACCGCATGGTCCAGCCGTTCGACCGCGTCGGGTAGGAAAGGGCTATGGTGTGCGAAACCGACAAATCGGTCCGGGTGCCAACTACAGATTTCCGCCAGGTGCTCGTTGCCGCCGCCGGTCACGAAACCGATGCTGTGGATGCCGTACTTGTCCAGCTCTTGGACCCACCGCTCTGCTTGCGCACGATCTCCTGGATGGTCTTCCGCTTTCTCCGCTACCGGAAATCCCCACATGCGGCGCCAGTGTTCGCCGTACGGCCGTCCCTTTTCTTGAATGAGCTTGTAGCGCTCTTCACCGACACGCTCCACATAGTGTTTCATGGTGTCGCCCATGTCGGTGAACCACGGGCCTTCGGTAGGAAAATGAGCATGGAAATCAATGATCTCGAAACCCTCGTACATGGATTCTCCTCGTTTGTCTTCTGAGCTATAGCAGAGCCGTTCGCGACCGCTAGTAGAAAGCGGCGCTACATTTCTGCGAACAACTCTTTGGGGAGGTCTGTGGCATTGGGAAAGCTGGACTGCGTTCCGGACGCCTGGACGCTGATCGCGGCAATGCGGTTGGCACGCCTCATAGCTTCGGCGATGGTCAGGCCCGCGGCTAGGAAGTAGGCTAAACTGCCGACAAAGGCGTCGCCGGCGCCGGTGGTGTCCACGGCTTGCACCTGCTCGGTGGGTACATGGGCAGTTTCGTCCGGCGAAACCAGCAGGCTGCCCCGATCGCCCAACGTCAGAATCACCTTGCCGGCGCCCCGTTCCATAAGGAGCTTGCCTGCTGCTTTGGCATCTTCGAGAGTTGCAACCGGCAGTCCGGTCAGCAGTTCCGTCTCCGATTCGTTCGGACAAAAGATGTCGCTGTAGGCATATGCCTCGCCGGGAAGTTCGCCGCGGGCGGGCGCTGGGTTAAACACAGTCAACACTTCCGAGTCGCGAGCAATACGCAAGGCTGCCAGAACGCCGTCGAGCGGCAACTCCCACTGGCACACGAGCACGCGTGCTGACTCGATGGCCGGCTTCGCCCGTTCCGCGTCCGCCGGGCTGAATAGGTCGTTTGCACCCAGTGCGAGAATAATGGCATTGTCGCCGCTTGCTTCCTCAACCCATATTGGAGCCACCCCTGTGAACGATTCGTCGGTAGCGAACAAGTACTCGACGTTGATGCCGGCGCTCGTGAAGTTCTTGCGCGTATCGTCGCCAAAGATGTCTTTGCCGACCTTGCCGACCATGGCCACGTCGCCCCCTAGCTTAGCCGCCATGACGGCCTGGTTGGCGCCTTTGCCCCCGAATCCCATGTGAAAGCGTGTGCCGCGAATCGTTTCACCCAGTTTGGGCAGACGAGGTGCATAGCTGATAAGGTCAATGTTGCAGGAGCCTACGACGCAGATCTTCGGTCGTTGCATGGATCGCTGTCCCGTTGATTGATGACGCGTCCTGAAGAATGCCCTATGCCAAGCTGGAGCACTATCGACGCTCTTGGTAATCGGCGCTAGTGGCAGTATATCAGAGCGGAATTGCCTGGGGCAAGCGGCCCCGGGGAATGCTCAAAGACTAGGATCGACTTGATCCCGAAGGGTATACCCGCAGTCTTGCAGGGCGTTCGTTGCCCGCTGAATATCAGTGGCAGGTACGAGCACGTAGTCAGTGCGATAGGTAGAGATTGCAAAGATGCTGATGTTTGCGTCCGCCAGCGGTGCGGCGAGACCGGCCAGGATCCCTGTGAGTGAGAAATCCAACGGACCTTCCACTTCGAGGCACGCCCAGGGACCTTCACGTCGAATGTCTGGCGGGACGGCTTCGAAATCGCACACCACGGACAGTTCTTTATCCGTACGCGAGACGGAAAAGAACGCACCACCGGTGGCCCACGTGGGCACGGCTGCATCAGGTGACAAGTAACATACCGCAAGCTGCAGTGGCAGGACGCGCAATACCAGCTTGTGGGCAGGTTCGCGCCCGTCGCTCATGACTGCGTAGTCCTCAGCAGTTCCATATACTTGTCTGGGATGCCGATGGGGCCGAAACCAAAGCGAGCGTAGAAGTCATGCGCATCTGACGTCGCCAGGGTCCAGCGCCGGATGGACTGTAGTTCCGGGTATTGGAGGACGGTGTGGATAAGCCAAGTCCCGAGCCCCTGTCCCTGATAGGCATCCACGACATACACATCGCAGAGATGTGCATGCGCGACGTAGTCGGTCACCACTCGAGCAAAGCCGATCTGGATCTCGCCATCATATAGTCCAAAAGAAAGGGAGTGTCGGATGCTGCGTAGTACGTCGCCGAGCGTACGTCCGCGCGCCCAATAGGACGTTGTAAGGTAGGCGTGGATGGCCTCGTGATCCAATCGCGCGGGATCCGTACTGATGGAGTACCGGCCATTGACAGTTGCGGAATCAGCCGAAGGCGTCACAGACAATGTCGAAGCTCATCGGCAGAAATGTTACCACCGCTGAGAATCAGGGCAACTCTCCTGCCCCGTAGCTCGCCCTGTAGTCGTAACGCGGCTGCCAATGGGGCCGCGCCCGCCGGCTCCGCCAGCGTCTTTGCCTTCTCCAGCAACAATCGAACGGACGCTCGCATTTCCTCGTCACTGACCAGTACGAAGTCGTCCAGATATTTCCACAGGATTTGTTGCGGCATCATAAACGGCTCACCTGTGGCGAGACCACCCGCGAAAGTGCCGATGGACGCCGTGTGCGGCGAGTGCGTTTTCCAGGTTTGGTATGCGGCCGGCGCACCCTCGGCGCCCACGCCGACGACGCGGATGTCCGGGTTCACGGTCTTCGCAGCCAGGCACGCGCCTGCGGCGCCGCTGCCGCCGCCGATGGGTACGAAAATGTACTCCATGTCGGGACGGGATTGAAGAATTTCCAAAGTGTGTGTGCCCACGCCGCTGATCAGGGCGGGTTCGTCGCCCGAAGAGATGAAGCGCAGCCCCTCTTCATCGGCTAAGCGTGCGGCGTGGCGCTTGCTTTCCTCAAAATCCAGCCCCAGAAAACTAACCTCAGCGCCGTAGCTGCGGATGGCCTCGACTTTGACCGGATTTGCGCCCTCGGGCACGACAATGATGGCGCGTACGCCGAATAGCCGTGCAGCGTAGGCAATGGATTGTCCGTGGTTGCCGGTCGAAGCGGTGACTACGCCGGCATTGTGAAAGCGGGGCTCCAGGCGGGCCATAAAATTGATGCCGCCACGGATCTTGAAGGAGCCAATGGGTTGATAGTTTTCATGTTTGATGTGGACTTCGGCGCCTACTACACCATCGAGGCCGGGATAGTGATGTAGAGGGGTCGGTGGTAGATATTGGCGAATCATGTTGTGGGCGGACAGGATGTCCGGGAACTGCGGAAGCGTGCTATCGACTGTGATAGTATCTGCCATGTCGTCCTGCCGCCTTTGTTTCCCCCGGGCGGGGGCGTTGTTCGTCTACGGTTGGTTGCCGTCATCCCGATCGAAGTATTTGTTGAGGCGATACTCCCGCACAGTTCGTAGTCCGATGCCCGCGAAAGTCCAAGTAATCACCCCGGCCACCAGGCCTGCGCTCGCGCCCAGGACCATTCCCTCGCCACCGGATACATAGCCGCCGCTCAATAAG
Organism: Caldilineaceae bacterium; assembly: GCA_046259705.1. Classification (GTDB taxonomy): domain Bacteria; phylum Chloroflexota; class Anaerolineae; order Caldilineales; family Caldilineaceae; genus JASGTU01. The sequence goes on along the minus strand of JBJYXA010000609.1, from coordinate 55 downwards.
CCCGACAGCACGCCGGTTACAGACAGGATAATCAGCAATTGCATTGTACTACCTC
>JBJYXA010000608.1:0-1845 GCA_046259705.1 Caldilineaceae bacterium | reverse complement strand
CTCTCTAGGGAGGTACCGATTTATTCACAATCCTGGTCAAAAATCGGACGGAAGCGGAAAACGCGGTTTCGCGGTTCCTCCATGTTATGTGGCTGACGCCGCTGAACACGGGGGGCGTCCTGCCCCGCAGGCCAAACGCCGATCCATGGGCGCGTCCCCAGGGATGCTCTGATTTATCGGCTGTCTTGGCGAACCATTAGGGCCAGTCATCAGGCGAAACACGAAGAGTCAGCTTTACGAAGAGGCAGCTTTCGTGCCCGTCCCGTTCCTCTCATGTTCAAGCGTTTAGGCGCTTGACCTGTTACCGGCCGAGTAGGCAACCCAGGGGCTGTAGTGGTTCGATGTGATCGCAGGCGATTTTCGTCGCCATCAAGATGGGGACAGCCAACAACAGTCCGCCGATGCCCCAGATCCACCCCCAAACCAACAACGAAAGGATAATTGCCACCGGACTGAGGCTTATCGACCGAGCGAGTACGGTGGGCGTAATGAGGTATCCCTCAATCGCATTGACACCGAAGTAAATGGCCGGTGCCCAGGCGGCTTGCCCGAGGGAGTCAAAAGAGATCAAGCCAACGAAGAAGACGAGCAAGCCGCCAATGATTGCCCCGACATATGGAATGTAATTCAAGCAGGTAGCCATTGCACCCCAAAGGACCGGGTTCGGCAGCCCGATCAGCCACAGCCCCACCCCAATGAAGATTCCGAGTGCGATATTAATTCCGGTCGTCGTAAGTAGGTAAGACGACATGCCGTCTTGAATATCGCGCACCAGGATCACGATGCGCTCGCTGCGCTCCGATCCCGACGTCAAGCTCAACACCTTTTCCAGCAGACGATCTCCCCCCGCGAGCAAGAAGTACAGGATCACGAGCGTCGACAATGGTGCGGCAACCGCGTCTCGCATGTTGTTCAGCAACGAAGCTGCAGCCCCCGACTCTTTTACCGCAACCTCTAGCGGCTTCTTTTCGCCTTCTAGTTCGGTCAAGTCGGTCACTTGGTCGCTAGTGTCGTTGATCACGCGAATTGGTTCTTGAATTGCGCGGAGCTTGTACTTCACCTCTTTGAAATGCGCTGGCGCAGCATCAATCCATTGCCCTGCAGGCTCCGACAAAACGAACGCTCCTGCTACAACGAGCCCCAGAATGCCGGCAACGACCAATCCGCCGGCAACTGGGCTGGGAACGCTCCATTGGTTCAAGTGCCGAACTACCGGTGCGAAAACAAGCTTCAGAACGAGGGCAAGGGTGATGGGGAAAAAGAGCGATTTGGCAAAGTACAACACGCTGAACGTTGCCAGACCGACGAGCCCCGCCAGCGAAGCGGCCGCGATCAGCAGGAGCCGCCTGTTGTCAAGCCAGCCCGGACCCGCCGCGTCTCGATCAATGGTGCGCTCGGCAACCGATAACTCGTCTGACGGCGACGCCTTCAAAGGGGCCTCGCCGTTGGCCCGTTTCGGTGAAGAACTTTGAATTGGCATGCGCCGCTAAACACGGAAGGTTTAGATTCTTGACCGCTGGGTGATCGGCGTTACGGCCGCCAGGGCGGCGCGCCCCGCGGAACGCACTCTGACGACCGTCCAACTGCTCTTTCTTGGATGATGTTGTTCGGCAAGGACAGCTCGCGCGCAACTATCTTGGCAGTGCTGGAGTTTAGCTACTTTTTCGCCGCCGTGACGGCCCGGTTCGGTGCGTCCACTCGGCGGGATCAGCGCAGCAACAGCTTGATCAGTTCCCCGACGGCCACGGCGCTGGTGACCGACAGCAGCGTGCCGATCAGCACGTATTCGCCGAAGTCGCGCTCGTCCATCTCCTTGAACCGGGCAAAGCTCTTGGCCGCCAGGAT
>JBJYXA010000607.1:0-30014 GCA_046259705.1 Caldilineaceae bacterium | reverse complement strand
TGCGCTCTTCGCTCACTATGCTGGGCATCATCATCGGTGTGGCTGCCGTACTGACTACAATGGGTATTGGCGCTGGCGCCGCTGCCAGCATTACCGAACGTATCGAGAGTCAGGGCACGAATCTGCTGTCCGTCAGTTCGGGCGGCGGCGGCACAGGATCCACTTTGACTATGGGAGACGCAAACGCGCTCTCTGATCGGAGGCTTCATTCGGAAGTCGTGACTGTGGTGCCCGAGTTTTCATCCAGCGCCACGTTGACGGCCGGCTCTACGGATAGCCAAAACCAGGTCGTTGGCACTTTGCCGGCTTACTTCCAGGTGCGCAATCTGGATACTCAGGAGGGCCGATTCTTTGATGAGGAGGAGACTGTGTCCAAGGCCCGCGTGACGGTACTCGGTGCTACAGTCGCCAGCGATCTATTTGGCTCAGAAAGCTATGCGCTAGATCAAACGGTACGCATCGGAAGCGAACCGTTCGTCGTGATCGGCGTTCTGGAGGAAAGCGGCGGTAGCGGTTTTGGAGGGCCGGACAGCCAAGTGTATGTGCCCATTGGGGTAGCGCAGGAACGGCTATTCAACGCAGATCGCTATCGCGGAGACTATACGATTACGGCGATGAGTATACAGGCCGCGGACGGCGACCACATGGACGAGGCAGAGACCCAAGTCGAGCAGACGCTACGTCTGCGCCACGGCCTCGGACCAGATGATGAGAATGATTTCCGGATTTTCAACCAGGCCAGCTTGTTGGAAGTCGCCAGCGAAGTTTCCCAGACCTTGACTGTCTTCCTGGGCAGTATCGGCGCTATCAGTCTATTGGTGGGCGGCATCGGTATCATGAACATCATGTTGGTCTCTGTGACGGAGCGCACGCGCGAGATTGGGTTGCGCAAAGCGCTGGGCGCGCACGACAAGGATATCCTTCTCCAATTCCTCATTGAGTCGCTGGTTCTTGCCACTATGGGCGGGGCGATCGGAATGGGACTCAGTTTTGGACTGGCATCTGCTACAGAACGTATCCCTGATTTTCCGTTTTCGGTCGTGATACTGCCGCAGGCACTGATACTGGCGCTGGCCGTCAGTTTCGCCAGTGGCTTCGTTTTTGGGTTATATCCTGCAATGCGGGCGACGCGCCTTGATCCAATCGAAGCGCTACGTTTTGAGTAGACGTCTATGGCGTAGAAAGTGCGTGAGAGCTGCATGCGAGCACTAATCGTTGTTGTTGCCATACTTGCGCTGCTTGGCGGCGCCTACTTCGTCGTGACCAGGACAGATTCCGGAGCACAGGTGATATCGTCGCTGCCTGGGCGTTCCAGTTCAGCTACGGAATCAGCGAGAGCCGGCGCAGGCGCCCAGGGAGTGCCCGAAGACCTTTCTACGGTACAGATACGACCAGCGGAGTCCATCTTGGGCGAGGTCAGCGCATCCGGCAATATCGAGCTCGTCAACCGTCGAGCGGTGGCAATGCAAGTGGACGGTGAAGTGAACGAGATTGCCGTCAAACCGGGCGATGAAGTGGCAGCCGGCGATCTTCTGCTTTCTGTTAACACGACCGCTCTGGAGCGAGATGCCCAGCGCGCTCGGCTCGACGTTGAGTCCGCTAGGAATCAGGTCGATCAGTTGACCGAACCGGCAGGTGAGGCGGATCTGAAAGCGGCCGAAGCCGACCTCGCAGAGGCGCAAGAGAATTTGGCAGACACAGAGGCCGGGCCTAGTGCTGAGGAGATTGCTGCTGCGCGCAGTGCGCTTGAGTCGGCCCAGGCGCACTATGATGAGTTGATGGCGGGTCCTAGTGAAGCGGAGCTGACGCAGTTGAGCGCGGACCTCAAAAAGAAAGAAGTCGCGCTCACCAAGGCGCAGGGAGACTATGACCAGATAGCCTGGCAGAACTCGGCGGGGATGACGTCTCAGGCCGTGGATTTGGAACAGGCTACTATCGACTACGAATCAGCCCAGGCCGCGTACGACGAAGCCACACAGCCTGCAGCGCCATCAGATATCGCGTCTGCAGAGAGCAGCATACAGGACGCACAGGTCAACCTAGACGATTTGCTGAATTCGCCGACGGAGGCGGAGATCGCGCAAGCGCAAGCACAGGTGGCACAAGCCGAGGCCGCGCTGGCCGAACTGGAGACCGGCCCGTCAGACCTGGAACTGTCCGACGCCAATATCACCTTGGAAAAGGCTGCCGTCGATCTGGAAGAAGCCTACCATAACCTGGCCATGGCGCAGGTCACGGCTCCTATCGACGGAACTGTGCTGGAAGTGAATGTGGAAATTGGTGAAAGTGTATCGCGCAACGCCATCGTCGCAACGCTGGCAGATACATCGTTGATGAAGCTAACTATCGACGTGGCGGAGATAGACATCGCCAAAGTACAGCCAGGGCAGCCGGCAACGATCGAGATCGATGCACTCCCCGATCAGCAATTTGTGGGCGAGGTTGACTACATTTCTCCGGCAAGCGACGATTCGTCCGGGTTGGTGAACTACCCTGTTACGATTCGTCTGGATCCCAGTTCGCTCGCAGGTGTACGTCCTGGAATGACCGCCGTGGCAACTTTGATGAATACTTCGACGGATTTGAGCGCTGCCTGGCTAGTTCCCACCAACGCGATTCGTCGGGGAGACGGAAGCGCATTAGTGACGGTGGTGCGTGATGGAATTCCACAACCGATATCCGTGGATGTGCGCAGCGCCGAAGGTGACTGGACTGTGGTGCGTTCGCCCGATTTGCGTGCCGATGACCAAGTCGTGGGCAGCGTGACAACTTTTGTAGGCGAGAACAATTTTCGCTTTGGGGCGGGTGGCGGCGTGAGGCCCCCTGGTGGCGGTCCGCCAGGCGTGGGCCGTTAGCCGGGACTCCTTCGCGCACATTTCTGTTCCACTGAATACACAACACTCCGATAAAGTTTCCAGTGGCGCAGAATGGCCTTTGGCACAACAATACAGTAGCATGGAAAGTCGTGCACGGGTCCATCATTTTGGTGCACGGTGTGCTGCAATGTTGGCATTATTTAACCGCTAGCAACGATTTCGTTGCGATGGCGAGCTTCAAAGAGGACGTGTAATGGCAGAAAGATCTTCGGCCTCCACAGACGTCAAGGTACTACTGCAATCAATTGTCACCGTGGCCATCATCGTCGCGGGCGGATATTTTGGTATGACGTTTCTTGCGCCTCGCATCACCGGGATGCAGCCGGAAAGCACGTCACAGCCCACGCTGGCTGCCTACGAGGCGCCTTCTGGAGAGGAGGTGGCTTCAGCTTCGGATATCGGATCTACTGAGGCGGTGTCGTCAGACAGTGAATCAGCTGATGCTGAATCTCCGAATGCAGCGCAGCAAGCGAGCGAAGCGCAGAATGGGCGGCCGGGTACGGGGTTGTCTCAGGACAACGGTTCGATTGGCACACCCATGGCTCCTGCGGCGACGCCACCGGAAGGAGGTGTTCCGGGAGGGCGGTTTGCGGGCGGTGCGCCAGGCACTGACGGCGGCCCTGGCGCCCGACTCACGGCCATCGCGCAGGGTACGATTCTGCCATCACAACGCGCTGGCGGTGACAACACAGGCGGTAACCAGATCGACTTAAGCGCAAGGATGACGGCCATCGCCGAGGGAACGCTGATGCCCGGACAGGCGCCTCCAGGCGTCGCTGCGACGCCACAACCCACGAATGCGTTGGCCGGCATCGAAAATACTGGTGAGCCGACCGGCCCCACTGTGGCCGCCAACACAAGCGGACAGAATATACCCGGATCGCAGACAGGCGGTGAGTCGCCATCAGATGCTACCGAACAAGCCACAGCTTCATCGGCTGAGGCATCTGCGTCGGGTGAACAAGCCCCTGTCTTCGAGAGCAGACTGTTCGCCGTTGCTCGCAGCTCGGGCGCCAAGCTATATGATCGTCCCGATGGCGAGGTTGTCGGTGATCTGGTGGCGGGCTCTGCGGTGACCGCGCTTGCGCGGTCGGACGACGGGCTGTGGACGCTGGTGCAAGGGACTAACAGTGCTGGGTGGGTTCCTGTGGACCAGTTGGTGCTGTTCGGCGCCCAGAACTTGCCAGTTGTCAGTGACCAGGAGAGCATTGACAGCATCCTAGCGTCGAGTGGATCCGGTTCCGAGTCTGCAGGGGCTGCAGAGAACGCGTCGAGTCCTACGACTTCTCAGCAGGCACCTGGTGCGATCGGCGGTCCGGTAGTGGGCGAGTATATTCAGCCCGTGATGGCGACTGTGACTTCACAAAATGCACGGCTGAACGTGCGCGATGGCCCCGGCACGACATTCGACATCGTGAAACGGGCAAATCCTGGTGAACAGTTCGTCGTATTGGCTCGCACTGCCTTGGGCGACTGGGTTCAAGTCGCTCTGCCGGATACGGAGGAGGGTTCCGGCTGGGTGGCGACTGATTTTGTCGCCTTGAGCGGTCAAATCGATTCGTTGCCGGTATCTGGGCCGATATCTGGCAGCCCAGACGCTGCGGCTCTGAGCGCGGCGCTGCCCACGCCTACACCGTCTGCCGTTGACTCGCCCTCGTCTGAAACGCCACGCGCCACAGCTTCTGTGGGCGTCGCGATGGCCGCTCCTGATACTGCTGCGGGTGCCGCCGAAACTATCGAGTTGCGTAGCGGCCCGGGCGATGACTACGACGTAGAAGCTGTAGTCAATGCGGGACTCGACTTTGTCGAGTTGGCGCGCAGTGAAGATGGCGAATGGGTTCGCATAGCCATTCTGGATCCACCCGGCGGAATGGGTTGGGTCACTGCGAGCCAGATTGACCGGGGCGAAGACGAGATGACTGGACAGGCTCCAGAGGCATCAAAGCAGGAAACTCAGCCTGTTGGTTTGGCCGAGTCGAGCCTGGCGACAGGGGCCGGTACTGCCATCCCTTTCGCGGAGCCACTGATTGCGGTTAGCGCCAGCGGTGATTCGTTGCTCAACGTGCGATCTGGGCCGGGCCTGCAGTTCGACGTCGTCGACAAACTGGCGCCCGGCGCCGTCCGCACGGCTTTGTCACAAAGCCCGGAAGGAAAGTGGACGCAGATCGCGGTCCCAGGTGCGGACAGCACTAGCGGCTGGGTCGCTTCGGAGTTTCTCAAGCTTCGTGCGGCGGGAGAGAGTTCAGATGACGCTGCGATAGGCGCGGAAGCGGCGCTGGCAGCGCAAGCAACTGTTGCGCCCTTAGCGGGAACTTCGCCGGCGCCTGAGGAAGTGGCGACGCCCGACGCGTTAAGTCCACCCGAGTTCTTGCCCGTCGTAGGGGCTACACAGACGATGGACACTGCCGCCAATTTGGGCGGCACTATTGTTTTTGAGGCCAGTAACGGCGGTCAAATCTATGGTTCCAAACTGGAAACAGGGGAACTTTGGCCGATTACCACAGGTTTCGACCCGGCAATCAGTCCCGACGGCCGCACCGTGGCATTTACTCGTGACGGCGGCGATGCAGGCCTCTACCTCGTGGACATCGATGGGAGTAACGAACGTTTGATTTTTTCCGGAGACCAGCGGCTGGCCTCGCCAAAGTGGAGCCCGGACGGTAACTGGATCGTTTTCTCACGCGGCAATGACGCGTACGAATGCCTTCAACTTGGCCCCGGCGGCTGTACTCCTATCGATCAGTTGCGGGATCGTCGTGTGCCCGACGACGTGCAGACGACCACATGGGTCAACTATTTTCTCTCAGTGGTCGATGTTAACGGCGAAAACTATCATGATTTGGCAACACTCGAGTCGGCGCGAGCGCCAGATTGGGGGGATAGCGACATTGTCTATCAATCAGCCGCGGGTCTGCAACGAACAGCGGACGAGCCAAACGCTTCCTCACAGCTGATCGTCTTTGATTACTTGAAGCCTTATTTTCATGATCCAGATTGGCAACCGGGTGGGGACATCATCGTCTACCAGGGAAAAGAGGCCAGCCATTGGGAGATATTTCGTATCAACGTAGACGGATCAAATCGAAGTGCGCTCACTCACCCCAAAACGGCGCTGGTGGATGTGATACCCAGTAACGTATCGCCGGCCTGGAATCCAGCCGGCGATATGATAGTTTTCCTGAGCAACCGAACGCAGAACGGGGAGGCAGGCACATGGCGCCTATGGGTAATGGACGCCGACGGTGGCAATCAGTACCCATTACCTATCGATGTGCCTATGTCGTATACGTTTGGCGACGAACAGATCGTCAGTTGGGGCCCCAGCATCGACTGAAGCTCGGTTGCCAAGGGTTTCGATCCGTATACGGATTCTCGGTTTCAATCCGAAAGACGCAACTCCTTTGGCAGAGCCGTGCATGCGTCTACGGGGTTTGGGGAATCAGTCAGCGCCGTGATAATGTCAGGGTCGCGTCGCCCAAACTGTCTCAGTCTGAGCTGGTCAACTGCCGATCAATGGTCTAGCCCGAAAAGGTCGATACAAGGAGCAGTCAGGGAGACCACTCTTGCGTGATGGCGCCAGCAGAGAAGCTGACTTCCTCCGCAGCCAACCACATATTCGATACACGACATGATTGATAGAGTGTTATGTGAGCAGTATGAGCACCCCGGTGATTGAAGCGGGCCGCACCTTTCCTCTCGGCGCTTCCGTACAGCAGGGCGGCGTCAATTTCTCCCTCTACTCCAAGAGTAGCACCGGGCTCGAACTTGTGCTGTTCGACGACCCAGATGATCCGACTCCGTCTCGCACCATTGCGCTGGATACGAAACGACATCGAACTTTCCATTATTGGCATGTGTTCGTTCCGGGCATTGGAAGCGGCCAAGTGTATGGTTTTCGCGCCCAGGGTCCCAACTATCCTGAGGCGGGTCTTCGCTTTGATCCCGAGAAGCTGCTGCTGGATCCCTATGGGAAAGCCGTCGCGGTGCCGGAGCAGTACAGCCGGCAAGCGGCTAGCATCCCCGGCGACAATACGCAGTGCGCTATGCGCAGTGTCGTGGCTGATGAAACCAGCTATGATTGGGAAGGCGACGCGCCGCTGAGGCGGCCCTTCGCGCGCACCGTTATCTACGAGATGCACGTGCGCGGTTTCACGCAGAACCCGAATTCAGGCGTCTCTGCCGACAAGCGCGGTACTTATCTAGGCTTGGTGGAGCGGATACCGTATCTACAGGATTTGGGCATCACGGCTGTGGAGCTTCTGCCAGTCTTTCAATTTGACAAGCAGGAAGCTCCGCCGGGGCTGACCAATTACTGGGGCTACAACCCTGTCTCGTTCTTTGCGCCGCACCATGCGTACAGTTCGAATCAGGATCCGCTCAGCCCGCTCAATGAATTCCGGGATATGGTGAAGGCTCTCCATCGCGCTGGGATCGAGGTCATCCTGGATGTCGTCTACAATCATACAGCGGAGGGGGACCATACGGGGCCCACGTTTTGCTTCAAGGGTCTCGAGAACAGCGCCTATTATATCTTGGGCGATGATCGCTCGCGGTACGCCAACTACAGCGGTACCGGCAACACATTGAACGCCAATCGGCCTGTGGTTCGCCGCATGATCCTGGACAGTCTTCACTACTGGGTGGAGGAGATGCACGTGGACGGGTTCCGCTTTGACCTTGCATCGATTCTCTCCCGCGATGAGAACGGCGACCCGTTGTCCAACCCGCCGATCCTATATGATATTGAGACCGACCCGGTGCTGGCAGGCACCAAATTGATCGCGGAGGCTTGGGACGCAGCCGGACTCTATCAAGTAGGCAGCTTTGCCGGCGACCACTGGAAGGAATGGAATGGCCATTTCCGGGATGATGTGCGGGCATTTCTGAAAGGGGATAACGGCAAGGTGGAGGCCGTGGCGGCTCGTTTTCTGGCCAGCCCGGACCTATATGGCCACCAGGGGCGCGAACCTGAGCAGAGCATCAACTTCGTGACCTGCCACGACGGCTTTACGTTGAACGACGTGGTCTCCTATAACGAGAAGCACAACAGAGCCAATGGTGAAAACAACCGCGATGGCCACAACTATAACCTAAGCTGGAACTGTGGCGTAGAGGGTCCAACTGACGATCCTGAGATCGAGCGGTTGCGCAACCGCCAGGTAAAGAATTTCTTTGCGGTGACCCTTGGCGCACTGGGCGTACCGATGTTGCTCATGGGGGACGAAGTACGATCCACACAGAACGGCAACAACAATGCCTATTGTCAGGACAGCGAACTCACGTGGTTCGACTGGAGTCTGGTCGAGAAGCATCACGATATTCATCGATTTGTGAAGCGACTGATTCGCTTGCGCCAAAGACTCGACGTCTTCGTCGCCGACCACGGGCTCAGTTTGACTGAGTTGCTTGCACGGGCCAGCATACAGTGGCACGGCGTGAAGCTACGCCAACCCGATTGGAGCGACGATTCGCACACCCTATCGTTTACCGTGCGCGGATGGCGTTTCTCATTCCAGGTCATTGTGAATGCCTATTGGGAACCGCTGGAATTCGAGATTCCGCAACTCCGCACGCGACGCAATGGTCGATGGCGTCGCATCGTCGATACATACTTGGAGTCTCCGGACGATTTCAGCGAAATGGCCACCGCCCCTATCGTCCAAACCGATACGTACCTCGTACAACCTCGAACGATTGTCATCTTAGCCTCGGAAATCAAATCCTAAAGAAGTAGAGTGGCCTGCGCCTTCGGCACACACCTCCTTGCGTTTGGTATTCCTCAGCTTGCGCGTATATTGTCTAAATACCGGCTCAACCCTTGCGCATGCGATCGGGTATGGTCCACATCGACTAGCTACACGGAGCAAGGGTTCGTTCGCTGACATTGATGTGAAACGATTGATGTTATGTATCTGACGTTTGCCATCCTAATTGTTACCATTGTCGTTTTCATCTGGGGGCGGCTCCGCTCAGACGTAACAGCAGTGTTGGCCTTGCTTGCGCTGTATCTCATGGGGATTCTCACCCTACCGCAGACGCTTGCCGGATTCGGCGACTCTACCGTGGTCATGATTGCGGCCCTGTTTGTCGTTGGAGAGGGATTATCGCGGTCCGGCGTAACCGCCTGGCTGAGCAGCCGATTGCGTCTGCTGGCGGGAGGCAGTACCGTGCGCTTGCTCGTGGCCATGATGGCAATAGCCGCCGCATTTTCGGCGTTCATGAGCAATACCGGCGCCGTGGCTGCGCTGATGCCCGCCGTGGTGGCAGCCGCCTGGGGTGTTGCCAGCGTCCCAGCTAAGTTCTTAATGCCGCTGGCCTATGCTGCAAGCGGCGGCGGCCTTCTCACTCTAACCGGTACACCTCCTAATATCATAGTGGCAGAAGCACTCGCTGCCCAGGGATACCAACCGTTTGGTTACTTTTCGTACGGGCTGGTCGGTTTGCCACTGTTGCTGATTGCTATTGCCTACATGGTCGTTGTGGGCGCACGAATGCTGCCCGATCGAACAGTCATGCCGCCGCCGGACGATCTGGACATGTCCGTCGGAGAGTGGGCCGATGCGTACTCACTACATGGCAAACTATTCCGGTTACGCGTCCGCGCTCAATCCAGGCTCGCTGGCATGACACTGGCCGAATCCGGCCTAGGGCACGACTACGAGATCACGGTTCTCCATATCCGACACCACAAGGAAGGTGATCGGGAACAGATCCTGAACAGCTTGGGCATGGACGATGTTGTCGTCCCGGATGGGAACACCGTGCTGCAGCCAGGCGATGAGTTGATCGTACGCGCCACCGAGAACATCATCCAGCGCGCGATGGGCGAGTTCAACTTCGGCGTACAGGTGATCGATGAATCAAGCGAACCGCTCACGGAAACGCTTTTGTCACACGAGATTGGTCTGGCCGAGGTACTAATCACACCTCGTTCTAGCTTCATAGGCAAGACATTGAGGGATAGCGGATTCCACAGGCGCTACGGTGTGCAGGTGATGGGCGTATTGCGCAACAGAGAACTGGCGTACCGGCAGCGGGTCGAACTGCAGTTTGGAGACTCACTGCTGGTGCGCGGCACCTGGCATAACATCGAAGGGTTAGCCAACGAGCGTCGCAACTTCGTCGTGGTGGGGCAGCCCGAGTCCATGGCCTTACAAATCGTCGACCTCAGCCGCGACGCAATGGTAGCCGGAGGTATCATCGTTGCTATGATCGCATTGATGGTCTCCGGCTTGGTACCTACCGTGATCGCCGCCCTCTTGGCGGCTGTGGCGATGGTACTCTTCGGCTGCCTGAACGCGGAACAGGCATATCGGTCCATTGCGTGGAGCAGTGTGATCCTGATCGCCGCCATGATCCCCATGAGCACAGCGCTCAATGTCACAGGCGGCGCCCAGTTGATTGCCAACACGTTGGTCAACACCCTGGGCGCGGTCGGGCCGCTCGCATTGATGGCGGGCGTATTCGTTCTTACTGCCGGCTTCAGCCAGGTGATCAGCAATACGGCCACGACGGTATTGGTGGCGCCGATTATTATGACCGCTGCCTTGGACCTTGGGCTTTCCCCTTATCCATTCCTGATGATCGTGGCGGTCGGCGCCTCCTCGGCTTTCTTGACGCCCATCGCCACGCCGCCAAACTTGATGGTGATGTCGCCCGGCGGTTACAGCTTCGGGCACTATATGCGCGTTGGCCTGCCGTTAATCGTGATCTATTTACTCGCCAGTCTGCTATTGATCCCCGTGATCTGGCCGCTGCAAATGTAAGCCGCAAGGAGAACCTAGACAATGCCAGAATCCCATATTCATTCTCATCGTACGGACTCTGACGAAACGTTCAAGAAGTCTTTCGTTGACAGCCTGTATTACATCCGCGGTTCGGCAGTACAGTCGGCAAGCATGCTTGATGTCTATTCAGCGCTGGCCTACACGGTACGCGACTCAGTGGCCGAAGACTGGCATGCCACAACGCAGGCCCAGTACAAAGCCAATCCGAAGTTCGTGTATTATTTGTCCGCGGAATACCTCTTGGGACAGCAACTCACGCAGAATATGCTCTACGCCGGCTGTGCTGACACAGCCGGTCAGACTGCCGCCGAGTACGGCATGGTTCTGGAAAATATCGTCGCGTTGGACAAAGAGCCGGGCTTAGGTAACGGTGGACTTGGGAGACTGGCCGCGTGTTATTTGGATTCTTTGGCTACGATGGACATTCCGGCGGTCGGCTACGGAATACGGTACGAATATGGCATCTTCACGCAGACCTTCAGCGAGGGGTGGCAGGTGGAGCAGCCGGACGACTGGCTGTTCTATGGCAACCCATGGGAGTTCGAACAACCGGACGATATGGTTACGGTGCACTTCGGCGGGTACACCAAACACCTTACGGACGACCAGGGTCATTTCCGCTCACAGTGGGTGCCGGGATACTCTCTACTGGGAGAGCCGTATCACATGTTCGTGCCCGGTTACGGAACACGAACGGTCAACCTGATTCGTTTGTGGCGTGCGCGTGCGACGAAGGCGTTCGATTTTCAACTTTTCGATAACGGTGACTATGCGCGCGCCGTAGCGGAGAAGGTGCGCAGCGAAACCGTTACCAAGGTGCTCTATCCCAACGACAATAACCCCCAGGGGCGGCGCCTTCGTCTGCAACAGCAATACTTCTTTGTGGCCTGTTCGCTTAAGGATATTCTGCGCCGGTTCGATCTGCGCAATCAGGATCTGGCAACGTTCCCGGAAAAGGCCGTAATCCAACTCAACGATACGCACCCGGTCATCGCGATTCCCGAGTTGATGCGAATTCTACTTGACGAGCATTTGCTCGATTGGGATGGTGCGTGGAACATCACGCAGCACACCTTTGCCTACACGTGCCATACGCTCATGCCGGAAGCGCTGGAGCGGTGGCCCGTGAGCCTTTTCGAAGAACTCCTCCCGCGCCATTTGGAGCTTGTCTATGAGATCAACCGTCGTTTTCTAGACGAGGTCCGCAGGCGCTATCCGGGCGACGAAGATCGCGCCGCCCGGATGTCGATCATTCAAGAAGGCGACGAACGCATGGTGCGGATGGCGCATCTGGCGACGGTAGGCAGCTTCTCAGTCAACGGTGTTGCCGAGCTTCAGAGTCAGTTATTGCGCGAACGTACCCTGAGTGACTTCGCCGAGATGTGGCCCGAAAAATTCAGCAACAAGACAAATGGCGTGACGCCGCGACGGTTTATCCGCATCGCCAATCCGCGGTTATCCGGACTGATTTCATCGAAGTTAGGTGACGGGTGGTTGCGTGACCTGGAGCAGTTGACAGGTCTGGAAGCTTACGCTGATGACGAGGCATTTCTGCAGCAGTGGCGTGAAATCAAAGCCGCAAACAAGGCAGTCTTGGCCGGTATCATCGAGGCGCGCACGTCGATACCAGTGGATCCAAACAGCTTGTTCGATGTAATGGTCAAGCGCCTGCACGAGTACAAGCGCCAGTTGCTCAAGGTGTTGCACATTGTCACGCTGTACAATCGGCTCAAGGAGAACCCGAATGCCGAGATAGTACCGCGCACGTTCATCTTTGGCGCCAAAGCCGCGCCAGGCTATTACATGGCGAAGTTGATCATCAAGTTGATCAATTCGGTAGCCGATGTGGTCAATCACGATCCTGACGTGCGCGATCGGTTGAAGGTGGCCTTCTTGCCGAATTTCAACGTAACCCTGGCGGAGGACATCTACCCTGCCGCGGACATATCCGAGCAGATTTCCATGGCGGGCAAGGAGGCGTCCGGCACCGGGAATATGAAATTTGTTCTCAATGGCGCGGTCACAGTAGGCACTCTCGACGGCGCAAATATCGAGATCCGCGCCCGAGTTGGTGAGGATAACTTCTTCCTGTTCGGGTTGACCACTGAGGAGGTCTTTGAGGCAAAGGCGAACGGCTACCGCCCACGTAGCTATTACGAGACGAATGAGGAACTCAGTCGTGCCATCGACTGTATCGGTTCTGGCGTTTTTTCCAGCGGCGACAGCAGGGTATTTCAGCCCATCGTCTCGAGTCTTCTAGACCGCGACGAGTATATGTTGTTGGCGGACTACGCGTCCTATATTCAGGCGTCAGAGGATGCTGCTACAGCCTACGAAGACCAGCAGCACTGGACGCGCATGTCGCTCTTGAATGCTGCGCGATCTGGTTACTTCTCGTCGGACCGGGCGGTCCGACAATATTGCGATGAAATTTGGGGCGTAACGCCAGTAGACGTTCCATAGGGGGCCGCTACAGCAATATGCCGCCCATTCTCAATTGGGATGAACGGGCGGATTGATCAGTGCACAGAAATCAGTTGCCCTTATCCGGTCGCGACGAGTTTTTCGGCAGCCGCCGGATAGGGACAACTGAAAGGACGCTTGGTTCTACTGAACCAACATGGGTTGGTCAACATACCAACGCAGACGTACCAGCGCATTTCCGGTGCGTTCGTAGTATTCGACTCGTACGGTGTGGTGTCCCTGTCCGATGCCGTACACACCCGAGTGCAATTCCTCGTACCCGTCGTTCCAACCATATAGGACAAGAGTACCGTCGACCCACACGCGCATGCCGTCGTCGCTGTACGCGTTGAAAACGTAGCTGCCAGCGTTGAAATAGAACGAGCCCTCCCAGCGCGCCGAGAACAGATCCGAATTGATCACGCCTGATGCCGGCGATCCGGTACCCCACTCGTAATCGATAACGAAGCTTGCATTGGTTCTCGGTTCCGTACGCGTCATCACCGCCAGCCCGTCCAGCGTCGTATTATTCCAGTAGCTCGCCTGCCATTCTTCCGCGGAGGCATCATTGCCCGCGTAGGTGAACGAGATGCTGGCCATATTGGTTGCCTCGAAGTACTCGATCCGAATGAGCGTCGGCCCCGACAACCGGCGGTCCACAATCAAGTCACGCGACGGCCCTTCGACCCAGTCGTTCAGCACCAACACGTTGTCGATCCAAAGTCGAGCGCCGTCGTCGAGGTCGCATACACACATGCGATACTGTCCGGGAACAAAGTCGATGACGCGTTCGAAGCTTGCCGAGAAATTGTCCGCGGGAACCTCAGGCCCTGGACTGCCCGTACCCCAGTCGAATGCAATTCTGGAAGCGCTCTGTTGTAGCGCAGGATTGCCCTGTAAATTCCGGTTCGAGTAATAGTTGATCTTCCAGTCCTGGTCGGAAGGCGCAGGCGTGGACGTGGGCTGTCCTCCGAGCACGACCGGAATCTGGCTGACTTGACTGCCAGGCCCGACCACCTCGATTGAGGCGAGATTGCCCTGTAGGGTCACGACTGTACTAGCCACCCAACCCTCATCATCTCCGCAGTCCAGCCGCAGCCAGCCGGCGTTTGCATCCCTGCCAGTAACCGGGCATTCCTGGCCAAGCACGATTTGACCTGTCACCGGGGTTGACTGATTCGGATCGACGTGCAGGTTGACGAACTCGAACCGGCCGATCGCAACTGGTGGCGCGCTGGTCGGAATAGGGGTGGCCGTGGCCTGCGGCGTCGCCGTTGGAGACTCTGCACTTACCTCACGAACGGCCGTAGCAATGATCTCAGGTCCCGGATATTGCTCGCCCTGCTGGTTAAGCGTGCCCCATACCTTAACTGGAACGTCTGCGCCTCTGTCGCGGATACGCATGATATCGTCTTCGATATCCGGGGTCGAGCCGAAAATCGCGTATTTGGTTCCGCCAACCGTTACGAAATAGGTCAGAAATGGTTGCCCCGTAGCCAATTCCAGCGTGCCGGGAAGGGCATAGATCGTCTCTGTCTGGGTCAGCGTCGCTGAATGCACACCGGATGGCGAAATACCAACCAGCAGCGCCCCTATCAGTACCGCACACCGTACAATGCGGCGCCATGCGCTTTGGTCTGCCATGTTGTCGCCCGTTTCTCCGAGACCTATCCTGATAGTCGATCGCTATGCGTTGCCGCACCATCACTATTCTACATCATATGTACTAGAGTAGCGTGGTGATTTTCAGCACTTCCAGCGCCTCCACTAAAATGCGTATCGCGCGAACCGAATTTTTTATGTCGTTATTCATGCCGATAGATTCACCAGTTCCCACTGCCGTGGCGTATCAACACGGTGACAGCTCGCAGGAAGTTACACGGATGAAGTACTTCACGAGATATGGTCTGTGGCTTGCCGCTGCAATCGTTGTGTTCATTCTCGTTTACGCTGTCATTACGGTAGTCAACTATCGTCCGCCCAGTGAGTTCACTATGGCGACAGGTCGCGAAGGGGGCGCCTACGATAAGTTCGCTCAGGAATACCAGAGACTGCTAGCGGAAAAGGGATACGCGCTGAACTTGGTTCCCACTGCAGGTTCAGAAGAGAATCTGGATTTGCTCGAGCAAGGCAAGGTAGACGTCGCTCTTGTTCAGACCGGCGTGGCGACTGAGCAGCAAGAAGAGAACCTGAGCAGCCTCGCAAGTCTTTTCTATGAGCCGCTTTGGATATTCTATCGTCTGCGTCCAGGGGATGAACCTGCGCGTTTCATTGCCGACCTGACCGATCGCGATATCGCGATCGGCGAAGAGCGAGGCGGAACCCACGATCTCGCACTCTTCATACTGGAAGAAAATGGCATCACAGCCGAGAATGCCACCCTCTATCCTTTGTCCAACGCAGATGCGGCCGGTGCGCTGCTGAATGGTGAAATCGATGTAGTTTTCATGATTGCGTCGCCGGAAGCGGAATCGGTTCAGGTTCTGCTCACGGCACCTGGTATTGAACTCCTGAGCGTCGAGCGCGTACTTGCGTACCGCTCTCGCTATAACGACATTACGACAGTCACCCTGGGAGAAGGCGCTGTCGACCTCAGCCGTAACATTCCGGGTGAGGACAAAGTGCTGCTAACCGCGGTGGCAGCCTTCGTCGCAGAGAAGCATCTATCCCCGGACTTGGCGCGTGTCCTGCTCACGGTTGCGAAGGAAGTCCACGGCCCGGGGGGACTGCTGGAAGACAAAGGCGAGTTTCCTTCCAGCAAGCTGGTACAGATACCCATGGACGCGACCGCGGAGGCATATTTGGACAACGGTCCCACCGGTCTGGACCGCTTCTTCCCTATTTGGGTAGCGTCCCGGCTGGAGCGCATGCTTTTCTTGCTGGTACCGTTCCTGGTATTGTTGTATCCGCTTTTCCGCACCACGCCCTTGGCCGTTGCGTTTTTCTTTCGCTTCCGCATCAATCGCTGGTATCGACATCTGCGCCAGATCGAACTTAGCATCGATACTATGTCAGTGCAGGAATTGGAAGAGCATATACTGTGGCTGGACGATCTGGAGCAGGACCTTGCGAAGCGCCTCGCTGTGCCGATGATGTACTTGGCCGATGTGTATTTGCTGCGTTTCCAAGTGGGCCAGGTGAATCAGCGCCTCGAACGGCGCATGGAGAACCTGCGCGGCGAGCCGTATGCACTGAAAATGCAGGAAACGGACGGTGAAGCTGGCCCCGGCAACGATGAACTGACCGCGTACCCGCCCTAAGCGAGCGCGCCTAATCTTCCCATTAAGCTGCTGTAGCCAATGCCAAGGAGTGAGAAACCACCGATCCAATGAAACGTGTATTTATATGGTCGATCGCTACGCTTGTAGCGGTGATTCTGCTCGTGATCGTCGGGAGTTACTTGTATGCCGAAAGCGTCACCTCGGCGCCTGAGCCGGCGGCGCTAGACGCGCTAGCGTCTGACGCGTTGGTGCATAGCGATACCAACGGCTGGATTACGTTCACACCGGCTCATTCCGATCCTAGCACTGGCCTCGTGATTTACCCAGGAGGCTTCGTGGATCCCAGGGCATATGCGCGAGTCGCCCGGCGAATCGCTGCCGAAGGATATCTAGTCGTGATTCCGACCATGCCGCTGAACTTGGCCGTTCTGCGCCCGGATCGTGCCGATGCCGTCATCGCTGCACACCCTGAAATAGAACACTGGGCGATAGCGGGCCATTCTTTGGGCGGCGCAATGGCCGCTCGATTTGCGGCCCAAAATACAGATCTCATTGATGCCCTGATCTTGTGGGCAGCGTATCCGCCTGACAGTGTCGACCTTTCGCAAACGGATCTCCACGTCACATCTATATACGGCACGCAAGATGGCTTAGTCAGCCAGGAAGAAATCGACAATTCGCGCGTGCGTCTCCCGTCTACGACCCGGTATGTGCCTATCGAGGGGGGCAACCATGCTCAATTCGGTAATTATGGCGCTCAAGCAGGCGACCTTCCTGCGCTGATCAACGCTGACGAGCAGCAAGTGCAAATTAGCGCGGCGACGGTCGAAACGTTAGCGCTCGCTGCGGCCCAAGGCAATTGACCGTCCAGACGTCACGCAACACATCTCCGCAATAACAACCATCGCTGCAATTGTCCTCGAAAAACCGGCCATGGTGTCCACGGTCCGCCATTATAAGCTATGGCCGGACGGGGCGAATCTCTGACTGCCTTGGGAGGAACCGAATCCTATTGCATGACCGATGACGTGCTACGCCCAAATGGCAACACAGGCTGTGCGATCGAGGCAGACTTGATTTAGTCGGAAGGGGCGATGCGTCCACTGCTGTCTCCACTCAGCGTGACCATGATTACCAAAGAAGGGAACTAGAGGTGAACTCGCCGAAGAATCAGTACGAGACGGACAATAAATCGACCACCTATGAGATCTTCATGGGGATATTGTCGATACTTTCCATCGTAAACATTGTTCTCTTTTACGCGATCCCTAGCGAAGATGTATCGGCTGTCATTACCCTTATGGATTCCTTGCTTACGGTGATCTTCATCGCTGATTTCATTTTTCGTTTCACAACGGCGAACTCCAAGTCCCACTATTTGATACACGAGTATGGCTGGGCCGACTTTCTGGGCAGCATGCCGATACCTCAACTAAAAATCCTGCGTATCTTTCGCGTCATTCGCATCATACGGATGCTCCATGAGTATGGCTTCACCGGCTTTTTCAAAGAGTTTATCCACAACCGCGCTCGGAGTGCCTTGCTTACCCTGCTTCTTTTCGTAATCTTGCTGCTTGAATTCGGCGGTATCGCGATCCTATCGGTTGAGCAATATGCGCCGAGCGGAACGATTAAGACCGGCGGTGATGCTATTTGGTACACTTTTGTGACCATTACTACGGTAGGCTATGGTGATACCTATCCTGTTACTAAATCGGGCCGCCTAATCGGCATGCTGATCATGGCGGTCGGCGTCGCACTGTTTGGTACATTGACCGGTTTCTTGGCCAACTTTTTTCTCGGCGAACCGGACCAGCCTGACTCTCAGGACAAAACAGATGTTACGACAACCGGAGAAGCGGCCGTGGATCTAAGCGCAGACGGCTCGGCCGCGGGTCGACAAGAGCTTGCCTCCTCGATGCTTGCCGAACTGAAACGCATGTTGGCGGAACAACAGCAGTCTCAGGCAGCGCTCGCCCGCAAGGTAGAGGAAATTGAATCCCTTCTGCAGTGAGACTCCTGAGCGTGCAGGTTAGCAACGCTCGAGCTTTGCGCTGTTCAAGTGCATAATCCAGTCCCACGTTCTCGTCGAACCATGACACAGAACGATTGCCGCTGCAGATCAACAAATAAAATCAACAAGTAGATGTGGTATATTGGTGGTACGGTGGGTCTGACTTCAGCCGCGCGAATGCGTGCATTAGCCAACCACCCTGTCCGATTCGAATCCTCCGCCGGCGGCATTTATAGCGTTATTCTGTACCCCGTGCACCGCTTGATCGCCAGCAAGGTCTAGCTATCTGATTGGGCAGACTATCGCGACATCCGACCATAACATTCCATCGCACGGAGGCAGTACCCATGGACGGTTCAGCATCAGGAAACGGTGACGTACCAGTCAGCAGCGCCGACTATCCTACCGACCCCAGCCCCGGACCTATCACCCGTATCGCACTGGAATCAGTGGCACGCATTAGTCCCAATCTAGCCTACGTCAAGCCCTTACGGTCTGCACTATTGACCAGATTGCGAAACCAGATTCAAAGCGGCAGGCTCCAGCGCCCTCCCGTTCCGACGCCGCCCGGTGTGCGCGATGATCGCATGATCATGGGCTTGGCGCTGATTGACACTTTTGAGCGCGCCCTAGACGAGGGGCGGATCAGTCGCATCTCGATGCAAAAAGGTGCATCGTACATCATAGAAAGTTGGCTATGGGGCAAAGGCGATGCTGCCGCCATGCAACGATTCCGAGGCCAGTACGGAACCCTGCCACCCAACTTTCTGGTGATTAGCCCGGGCAAAGGCTGTAACCTGCAGTGCGTCGGCTGTTATGCGGACTCTGGCCCCACTCCGGAAAAGATGGACTGGAACGTTTTCGACCGTATCATCACCGAGTGCAAGACGCTTTGGGGCAAACGTTCCTTCGTCATCAGTGGAGGTGAACCTCTGGCTTATCGCGATCATGGCAAGGGCTTGCTGGATGCGGCGGAGAAACACGGCGACTGTTTCTTTATGTTCTACACGAACGGTACGCTGATCACGGACAAGGTCGCCGACCGTATGGCCGAAATGGGCAATATCGTGCCCGCAATCTCGGTTGAGGGTTGGCGAGGACGGACCGATGAACGCCGGGGGCGAGGCGTCTACGACAAGGTCGTGGACGCGATGAACCGATTGCGTGAACGTCACGTGTTATTTGGGCTTTCGCTCACAGCGACCAGATACAATGCAGAGGAGATCTTCTCAGACCAATTCATGGACTATTTCTTTGGCGAACTCAAGGCCTTGTTTGGCTGGGTATTTCACTACATGCCTATCGGCCGCAAGTACACCATGGAACTGATGCCAAGCGCAGAACAGCGGCTGTGGATGTGGCAGCGGTCCTGGGAGTTGATGCGCGACAAGGGATATTTCCTGGCCGATTTCTGGAATCATGGCACTACCTGCAACGGGTGCATTTCCGCCGGGCGATTCAGCGGCGGCGGTTACCTGTACATCGACTGGAACGGAGCGGTCACCCCGTGTGTCTTTGTGCCCTATACGCCGGTCAACATCAACCAAGTGTATGCCCGCGGTGGAACGATCAATGATATGTGGGCCGATCCCTTCTTCGCCGGTATCCGCGAATGGCAGGAGTCCTATAATCACGGCAATGGCCATCCGGGGAATTTGATGGCGCCTTGTCTTATTCGGGATCATCATGACGTGTTGCGCCGGCTGATCAGCGTCCACGAGCCGGAACCGACCGATCCTAGTGCGGAAGAGGCACTGCTCGACCCTGACTACGCCCAGGCCATGATCGACTACGGAAAGGCATATCAGGACCTATCTGGACCTATCTGGGAGGCTGTGTACCTGCGCCAGGAATAGTTTGGTAGCGCCGATTGATTTGTGGTTGTACGCCGTTAGTGTATCCTAGATTTATCCGAGGCGTGCTGTTGGCCGCCGTATCCTCGCCCTTTCTCGCTCAGTCAGGAGTTCTTCATGAAAAGGACAATCCTTACGTTAGTGGCAGTCCTGGTCCTGATGTCGCTTTTCAGCGCGACTGCGCTGGCCCAGGAAGATGGTGATTCCAAAGTTGTATTCTGCGGCGAATTATCGCAAGCTGACTGCGATCAGCTCACCGAATCTCGTACCGCGCTTTGGGACTTGACGTCCGGCGAAACTGCCGAGACCGTGTCGGTCTACCTGCAGGGCTTTGAACAGATCTCGCCCGATATGCCCGTCGCCTCCGTGACGACCCGGTCCATGTTTGTCGCTGACCCCGCAACCATTGACCGTATGTTGGAGCTACAGCAGATCGATCCCGATGAACTGGCAGGTGATCCGGACGTGCTGCTAGAGGCCTCGCTGTTGCCGCTTTCCATCGACGCGGCCTCTTCCACTACCGTCGTGTTCTCTCCGCAGGTGAACGCAATGCTATCGCAACTGTTCGGGCGTCCGATTCCACCGGAATTGGTGCACGAAATGCGCCTTGTTGATGGCGTTGCCTATATTAACCTCGCGAATTTAGCACAGATTTCGCCGCGTATCGCCTCTATTGGCGATTGGATCGGTATTGACCTCATGGCTTTTATGCCAAGGCTGACGGAGACGAGCATCGCAGACGGTACCTATGACATTGAGAATCTCGGGGACGCACTGAAACCGCCAGGAGAAGGCGTGATGGCTCAACCCTACCTGGTCATGGTCAAGCCCGGTACTGAACCGATCTACAATACATTTCTCGAAATTCTACCTCTGCGTGATGCGAGTATCGACGGTGAACCCACAGCCGTCTACCGTATGCGGATGGACGTTCCCGCCTACGTGCGCAGTCCTGCGTTCGCTGCGCGGATTTCCACTGCGACGGATACGATCGATGAAGCGCTGGCAAACGAACTGCAGCCTTCTGATCAGAACATCGCCGGCACCATTCTTCAGGAAGTGAGTTCTGTATTGGTGCGGAACTCGGATGCGGTAGTCACACAGGCGATTGGGTACGAGGACGCATATTTGCTAGCGATGGACATGCAGCTTGCGTTGGGTATAGCTGATAGGTCCGTAACGGTAGACATCAAGTCCGGCAACAGTAACATGGACAGCATCGACTCCATCCCTGTGCCAGCCAACGCCTTCGTGGTGCCCATTCGGCTGATTATGGGCCTCATCGAAACCTTCGGAAACAGCCGGTAGGTCTGAAAGCAATCGTGCTCGCATTCGGCCAGGTGGCGCGTATGCCGCCTGGCCTTTGTTGTTGAATACCCAAAGTTCGCTCTGTTTCCCCATGACAGTCAGTGCGAAAGATGCGGCGAACGATGGCATGATGCCCTTGGATCAACCCATCACCGTTTCCACACATCTAAAGATCCTGTGTCCATCAGCGCCCAACCCACGCAACCGACCACAGCTAGCGTAGCGCCCACGGCGATACCGAACGGCGGCGCGTACAAATGGTACGTGCTCGCCTTGGCCGCGCTCACGCATACGCTGGTCATGGGCATGCCCAATATGGCCCTGCCCGTATTGTTCGACGAAATTGCAGCCGATCTGCACCTCGACCTTGTACAGATTGGCATCGTCTGGGGAGCGGCGTCCATGACGGGCATCGTGGTATCGCTCATGGGGGGAATACTCGGTGACCGTTTTGGTGCTCGCCGGACGCTTATTGCCGCTTGCATGATAGCCGGCATCACAGGCGCCCTACGCGGTTTCGCTTCCAGCTTCATTACATTGGCACTGGCTGTATTCATCGCCGGTACCATACTCCCCATCATTCCCACCAACGTGCACAAGACTTGTGCCATTTGGTTCTCGGGCAGGCGTTTAGGCACCGCAAACGGCGTTGTTTCAGCCGGCATGGCGTTAGGCTTCATGCTGGGTGCAATGCTCAGCGCCACGGTATTCTCTCCCCTGCTCGGTGGTTGGCGCCAGGTCATGTTCTTGTATGCAGTTCTCGCGGTCGTCGTAGGGTTTATCTGGATCTTCACGCGCGAGGGACCGGGTGCGGGCAGCGCTCGTTCGGCAGGCGTAAGCTTGCACGAAGGCCTAGCCCATGTGGTGCGGTTGCGAGACATATGGTTCCTTGGCTTGGGTCTGCTGGGCGTCGGCGGTTGTGTTCAAGGGATGCTGGGATATCTACCGCTTTACCTGCGTGGCATCGGTTGGCCTGCCCCTGCAGCGGATGGCACACTCTCGCTCTTTCATGGCGCTAGCTTGCTCGTTGCCATTCCGTTCGCAATGCTGTCGGATCGGTCGGGCTACCGGCGGCGTCTACTTATGATTGCTTCCCTCATGATCGCGGTGGGTGTGGGCTCGCTCGCCTTTGTGTCCGGCCCTGCTGTCTGGGGTTCCGTGATGTTGGCAGGTGTCGTCCGAGACGGTTTCATGGCCGTACTTCTGACCACCGTCGTAGAGGTGCGTGGCGTAGGCGCTAGGCTTGCAGGTACGGCCACCGGTTTTCTGATGGCCCTATCTTATGCCTCCCGAACTGTGTCACCGCCGCTGGGCAACGGCATGGCGTCGCTCGGGCCGGGCGCGCCATTTCTCTTCTGGGCCGGCCTCGCGCTAGTAGGTTTCCTGGGTTTTTGGCTGATCCGGGACATTCGCTAGCCATGTGTAGTGGTTCAGCTGGGTTTGGTGGCTTCGCGCTTCAACAGACGAATCACTCGGTCGTAAGAGACTAGGTAATGCACGATCAGGAGCAGCGCCAAGATGGTTGCTGCAGTGGTTCTTCCCGCCGCGCCGTAGAGAATGACCGCCAAGGTGAAGATCGCCATTTCCGTTACTAGGCGCACGGGGCCGGGTACCTCCATCAGCCCCTTTCCGTCGTCGTTGGGCGCACGAAAAATGCCCCATATCGCCGCTACGATCACCGGGAGACCGATGCCCCAGAGGAGCCGCCACACGCCTTCGTGCTGTGTCCAACCCCAGTAAGCATAGGCGAAGAACGCGGCCAGCTCGAGTCCAAAACGTAACGCCAAGTTGATGGGGTTCTGACTCATGCCGGCCTGCCTTGCGACCTATGCGAAGGATACCATCGCTTTGATCACGCCGGTCTCCGGCAAAATCCAACTGGGGTACTGCTCGATCATGGACTCCGGAGTAGCGTGGTGCGTATCCCATCCGCGCACGGATACCTGTCCGCTTGCGAGGGTGTCGATGACCCAACGAAAATCATCGCCTGTGGCGTTGCGCGTGGCCAGCAGAGTCAACTCGTGGCTGTGCAGATAGGGATCGCTGAAGCAGATGTCACCTTTCACCAGACCGACAAATACGATACGCCCGCTGTGGGCCACGTAGTCGAATGCCGCCATCATCGACTTTGCGTTCCCCGTGGCATCGAAGACAAGGCGCGGTAACTCGCCGCCCAAGTGCGCACGCAATTGGGCGACCGGGTCTTCTCGTGCATCCACCGTCATGGTGACGCCCAGGTTATCTTGACAGAATGCGAGGCGACGCGGATTGATGTCCATAGCGATCACGTTGGCGCCTAAGGCGCGCGCGTACTGCATGGTTCCCAAACCGATAGGGCCTGCGCCCACGACCAGTGCCGGTTCACCTGCCTCAATACCGCCGCGCCGCGCAGCATGCGCGCCGATGCACAGCATCTCCACCAACGCGAGCTGTTCCGGCAACACATCGTTGGCCTTGTGCAGCTTGTTAACAGGCAGGATCACGTATTCACGCATGCCGCCGTCTGTATGCACGCCCAGCGTCAGCAGTCGTTCGCAGCAATTGGTGTTTCCGCGCCGGCAAGCGACGCATGTACCGCAGTTGAGGTACGGCTCCACCGCGCAGAGGTCGCCGACAGCGAGCCCGTGTCCGCCATCGCTTTCGCCGAGGGCCAGTATCTCCACGGCCAGTTCATGGCCTAGAATACGCGGATAAGAGAAAAAGGGCTGATTGCCTTGGTAAGCGTGCAAGTCCGTGCCGCAAATACCCACTCGCAGCACGCGCAGCAGCGCCTCGCCGGGCCCCGGTTCGCCTGGCGGTTCCGTCTGTGTGAAGGTAAAAGAATAGGGTTCGTCCAAGACTATGGTCTTCATCGTTACCGCACCTATGGGTTGAGTTGTCGGGATGGTGCCATCGGTCGATCGATTGCCGACGATTATGCCATTATACTATACATCGGACGGTCGTCTTTTTGAGTAAATTGTATGCGCTATGGACCCGGATAGTCCATCTAGGACTCGGCAAATCCTCACCCGTGTTTCGATTCCCAGCCTATTGGAGTCTAT
Source organism: Caldilineaceae bacterium (assembly GCA_046259705.1). GTDB lineage: Bacteria > Chloroflexota > Anaerolineae > Caldilineales > Caldilineaceae > JASGTU01. Next base: position 5,448 of record JBJYXA010000607.1, on the reverse strand, counting down.
AGAATGAAAATCACCGCACTCGATACCATTTGCCTCTCGCGCATGCACGAGCCAGCGCGTCAGTGGATCACCGCACGCTATCGAACGGTCAAGGCGGACTGTGCGATCGTGAGCGTCCATACCGATGAGGGCCTCGTGGGAATCGGCGAGGCGAGCGCCTACGGATGGCCGCGCAAGATCCAGCGATGGGTGGAGTGGCTGAGTCCAATGCTCATCGGCAAAGATCCACTGGACACCTCCGTCGCACCACATCCCAACGGTCGCGATCGCGCCCATGACGCGGCTGTGGGTGGAATTGACAGTGCGCTCTGGGATCTGCGCGGCAAGATCGAGGGCAAACGCACCTGCGAACTCCTGGCCGCTGCGCCTATCGATCGCGTGTGCCTCTACGCGTCCAGCGGCTGCCGCTATGACTGGCGCGAAGAACCCGGCCAGCTTATCGACGAGGCGTTGAGCTGTATTGACGCCGGTTTTTCGGCAATGAAATTTCGCATCGGCACGGAGTGGTCATGGGATGGCGTGACTGTGGATCGTTTTCTGGGCCTGGTGCGCGAGCTGGCGCAAGCCGTGGACGGGCGCATGCGCCTGATGCTCGACGGCAATCAACGGCTAAGTCTTGATGATGCATTGACCGTGGCGAAAGAATTGGACCGTCTCGGTTTCCTGTGGTTCGAGGAACCCATCCTCCAAGACGACATCGACGGCTACGTGCGGATCAATTCATCCGTAGATACGCCAATCACCGGCGGCGAGCAGTTCACGACGCTTGAACGCTTCCGTCCCTATCTGGAGCGCGGCGCATATAGTATTGTTCAGCCGGATGCCGGTGTATGTGGCATCACGGAATTGTCACACATTGCGGAGATGGCAGACCGGTATGACGTGGACGTATGCCCGCATAGCTGGCACAATGGGCTTATGTGTATGGCGCATGCGCACGTCGTGGCTGGACTACCCCATGCTGCGAGTGTTTCCGCTGTCGCGGGGCACACCCAGAACTTAGTCGAGCTTTGTATGATCCAGGGGCCGCTACAGTGGGACATCCTGGCTAAGGCGCCAGTCATACAAGACGGATGGCTGGTCTTGCCGGATAGGCCGGGTTTCGGCGTCGAGTTGGCCGAGAACCTAGACGCTATGTTTCCATATGTAGAAGGACATTACGCTCTGGTCGTCGAGCGAGACCCTGCGCCATAGGCCGCGGCGTTGCGTTAGCGCGTCCTTTCATAGCAGGCGAACAACTGGCCCAGCCCGTCCACACCAGCCGTGTCGAGAAAGAGCGTGCGCAGCGCCATATCCACGGGCGTGTCCAGTAGCGGGCCATCCGTGATCGCGGCGAAGGGATCACCACCCAATATTCGCGGCACGGTCGTCAGAAAGAGCCGGTCGAGTACATCGGCTACGAGAAGCATATGCAGAATACGCGGCCCCGCGGCGCTATAGATCGTGCGATACCCGTGTGCGGCCAGCGCCTCCAGGAAATCGTGGCCATCCACGCCCTCACCGTCTTGGGGGGTGTCGACGACGACGATCTCGCCCAGTTGACGCTTGATATCTTCGACCTTATCTGCGTCGGCATTTGAATCGGTCACGACGATGACGCGGCGCTTTTGCTCGCTCAACGTCTGCGGGATCGGAAAGTCGAGGCTACTGCTCACGACCGCCAAATCGGGTTGCGGTGGCAGACCGTTCTCATCTCTCCACTGAACCAAGTCTGCAAAGATAGGATCGTCGTGGATGCGCAGAATCTCCTGCGCCTTGCCGGCTGCATAATCGCGCAAATATCGACCCGTCGTAATGATGATATCGGCCTGAACCGCCAGCTCCTGAAATAGGCGCCAGTCTCGCTTGTTGGCCACGGCACTCGGCACCGTAAGTCCCCCATGGACTTTGTCCGGCACGGCAATGCGCCCATCCAGGCTGTGAACGAAGTTCGCGTACAGGAACGGTTGTGTACGCCCCTCTGATTGTGCGCGTAAATCCTGTTCCAGATATAGTCCTGCCAGTGGTTTGGATTTGGCGGGTTGCGGGTATAGCCGAACTACATCGTGATCCGTTTGCTCTTGCACGCGTTCACCTCACGGCCTAGGATGAGATAGGGTGGATTCCTTGAGGCTGTATTCTACCGTCAACGGAGCGCGACGCGTGTACGCTACGTTCCCAATGGGCTGTTCACAGATAGCGATAGACTACCGATGAGGGTGCTCATCATTCGCGGAACCGGCCTGATCCGACCTAGACTTCTGCTATACTATTAAGTGGCGTGAAGACGTGCGCTTCTTCGTAACTTGGCTGGATGAGCGCGAGATGACCTCCGATGGCGATGAGCCGGAATTCTACGTTCCGCTGATCGACGCTGTCCAACGCATACGCGAGCGAATGGCGCACGACCTGGCGAATTGACCGTACCCAGACCACGAGGACGCACGTATCACAAGAAGACGGACGTTCCGGTTTGTAGTACACTGTGTTGCGCAACCAAGTATATATAGAACACCTTTCGAAATCGCAGAAAGCTCTACGAGCGGCGCGCGCCCTCCTGTTGGGCACTCAGGTCGAAATAGGTGAACCCCAGAAACGATCGGGATGCGATCCTCATAGCCGTTCCATACGCAGTGCTGTTGGCGATGGCCATTCTCGCTATCGCTCTTCCCGCGTGGATGGAACCGGGTGCAAAGATGGTCTGGACGGCCCTGCGTTGGCTGGTCCGCTTTGGAACGCTCGCCGGCGCTTTCTGGGCATGGAGAAGGAACGCGCGTAGTCCCCGCCCGCTCTGGGCATATGTTTGGCTTGGTTTCGCCACGTACGAGGTTGTCGGCATCTTGTTGCTGCTGGTGGCGTGGCTGGCGAGCATGATTGGAGCAGGGAACGTCGCCGCCTCACTGATCGTCGGCCTGCTGCTGAGTGCCTTTCTGCCGGAGGCAATCGTCGGCCTATGGCTGGCGTTGCGTTCACGCCTGCAGGCTGCCTACACTGTTTTCCCTCATGCTGCCGTAACAGCACCCCTTTTTCTGCTGACCGGTGTTGCGCCCGTGGAACGCGGTCTCCGTGGCGCTATGATCGCATCGATGCTGCCCTTAGTGTTGGCAGCTACCGGGGCCATACTTTTCGCATACGTACCTCGTGATCGGCGCTGGCCGTTCTTGTTCGCCGTACTCGCCGTGTGCCAAGTCACATTTGCGGTTACCTTTGTCGTGACCGATTCGGCGCCAATCTTCATTGTTGTTGCCCTGCTAATATTGGGCATTCTGATTTTGACCCTGCCGTCCATACTGTATGCACTGTACCTCTTTGTCTGGCACACGGCGGACGCATTTGGTTGGGCGGACCGATATCCCCCGGCCATACGACCGGCAAGCGCTGAGGAACGCGTCTTTGATACTTGGGATGTGCTTCTCAGCGGGAATTTCAGCGATCTACGCGGAGGTGGGACGATGGCCACAGGCAACGAAGAATCACAAACTGAGCGAATACCCGACCTGGCGATAGGGAGCGAGGCCGCAACGCCCAGAGAACCCATGCCACCGCCAACTGGACCCAGTACGCTTGACCGAATGTACAAAGGCGCGGTGGTCATACTCACCGTGCTGATCGTGCTGGCCGTGGGGCTTGTAATCGCCCGCGCCGCAGTATACAAGATCCACGAATATGAGCGCGGCCTCCATCTTCGTGGCGGCCGCTTCCTTGGGGTCCAGAACCCCGGCTGGCATATGCAGATACCGCTGGTCGACACCGTAATGGTGGTCAAGACGAACGAACGTCTCGGTTACGTGGAACAGATTCCGGCCATGACGTCCGACGATGTGACCATGATCGTGTCCCTGCAATACACCTACAAGGTCAACGATCCGGAACAGTACGCGTTGCAGGTGGACGACCCGGAGCGCATCGTATTTGAATTTGTCCAGGGCAAACTGCGCGATGTCGTCAACACCAAAGAGATGAGCGACATCATGAATAATCGCGCTGTGATGAACCAGGAGGTGATGGAGGCACTGAAGGACAAGGAACAGCAATACGGCGTGGAGTTCATCACGGTACAGATGCAGAACGCCTCACCGCCCGAAGAAGTACTCACAGCTATCAAGGACCGTATGGTAGCCCTCCAGCGGCAGGAGCAGGCCCAGGCCGAAGCGGCTCAACAGCAGACTATCGCTGACGCCGATCTATACGCCGCTGAGAAGGAAGCCGATGCCGAAGCTTATCAGATTACAACGACGGCTCAGGCCGAAGCCGAACGTATACGCCTGACCTCCGCCGCAGAGAAGGAGGCGGTGAACGCGCTCCTTGCAGAACTCGAAGGCAAAGGGGCAATGGCCGAAAAGTTCATCGATTACTTGATTGCACAGGAGTTGAAGGAGAACAGCAAATGGGTTATCGGTGGCGGCGAAGGAACGCCGATTCTAGACATGCGGTAAGACTTCCGTGGTGTGGACGATGCGATTGTTAAGACGTGCAATCATACTCATACTTGGTGCCATATTGGCGATCACTGCGTTGGTCACCATGTTCGACGCCAATATCGCTGCACCGGTCACGCGGCAGGAGGATCTCAGTCAGCCGCGCGTCTTCGCGTACCGGGGCTGGCAGTCTGTGGGTACCCGCGTCAACGAAGGTGATGAAGTCCGGATTGAGGCTTATGGCGAGTGGCTATATACACCCGGCGAAATGCATGGCCCTGAAGGACACGCGCGGTACCCGGCGCCTACCTTCTACCCAATCCCGAACGTGCCAGGCGGGGTACTCATCGGTCGCATCGGTGAAACAGGCCAGCCTTTCGTCGTGGGCAGAGGAACCGTGGTGCAAGCACGGCAGACGGGGACCTTATACCTGCGCATCAACGACGACCTGGTGGGTGATAACTGGGGGTGGGTGGCCGTGGACGTCGATATCACGTCGCCAGAGGACTGATGGATCTCAGTGTGCAGTTGGTTAGTTGTCGACCAATTACGTCCGTGTCCAGCTCCTGGCAGAGTAAGCTGAATGCAGCCCCGGCGGCAACCGGGGCTGCGTTCAGCTAGTGACCTTGCTTCAGGTTACGCTCTGAGCCTACTTGAATGCCCCCGCAGCCATCACAACCACTCTGGCGTCGGTACTTGGTAGCGTGCCCTCCATCATCTGAGCCTCGTACACGGCCAACTGCTGTTGATTCACAATCTGCTCGAAGCTGCCGGCCGGCACAACCACCATCCGCACGGTCGAACTATCGCTCGGCGGTACGCTGTCGGCAATTCGGGCTTGGTAAGCAGCTAGTTGCGTGCGGTCAGCAACCTGCTCGAACTGGATTCCCGACTGCACCGCAATCCGTACCTCTGGGCCACCGATAGGCGCCGGCCGGTCGACCAGCAGCGCCTGATACTGCGCTAAAACCTGATGGTTCGGGATCTGCTCAAATTCGGTGACCGGCACGACTGCCATCCGCATCGTTGCGCTGGGTTCGGGCATGCGCCC
>JBJYXA010000606.1:0-5333 GCA_046259705.1 Caldilineaceae bacterium | reverse complement strand
AGCCGGCATCAGGTCCGCGATCCAGACTGTGTCGCGATGCCCACCGGAGTGTAAAGAAGGCGCCAAAGTATATGAGTACGCAAGGTAAGCCAGGAATTGTGCCGCAGGGAAAAATCGGGATCTGTATTAGGGAATATGTCTGAGTCGGTCCGGCTGGATACTTTGCGCCAAACGCCACAATCATTTGAACACCCTCTGTAAGTCCTGCAATCAACGAGAAATCTCCCAGTATGTAAGTGGACAGCCATAGTAACATGTACCTGAAAACTAATTGGATCCTCGGCTTGTGTTTTCAACCGATGACAGTTGCCATCTACGGTAGTATGTCTCGGCCTGGGAAGTTGACCGGATGTTGACCAGACGGCTGCAAGAAGCTCCAGCGGAACTCAATCTGAAGTGGGAATGGACATTCCGTCACCAACGAAGGCCTAGTCTCCGGCTAATTTCGCGACATCGCTGAATACAGTGTCAGGCGAGAACTAGCGCTAGGCGCACGAGTCCGGATTCTGCAGACCTCTTTGAGCCGAGTTGTCCATGTGCTCGCTGACCAGCCGGAACCGCTAGCATAGACGTCGGTAGCACGCGGAATAGACACATGTTGCCGTAGAAGGGTTGACCTATTAGCAGTCCGCCTGTTAGCCTGGCAGACTACGTTTGGTTGCCATGACCAGCTCTGGTACCAATCGCCGCCAGACAAAGATGATTTGGACGCTGTCGGCGCATGCAGAAGTGGGCCATTACGGAAAATTCAGTCGTTCCACCCTCGCCTGTACTCCAAGTACTCTTTGATCACTGCTTCCGCCTCTTCGACGCTCGATGTCTGGGCCAGCGCACGGCGAAGATAGCTGGCGCTGGGCACGTGTTTGGCGTACCAACTCAGGTGCTTGCGCATGGGTAGGAAATGGTACCCAGGCAGGCGTGAGAAACTCTCCTCGTACAGACGGGCGTGCTCCATCGCGATCTCGAGTATCCGGTAGCTGTGCGGCTTGCGCTGACCGCCACCCGCCTCGGTCGACTCAGGTACGCCAGCCGGCCGAAAAACATGGGGATTGCCGTAGCTGGCGCGCCCGATGAGTGCACCAGCTACTTGAAAGCTTTGGGCTTTGTCTTGTGCATCTTCCCAAGAACGCACGTCCCCATTGCCCAGAATTGAACAGCCGGAGCCGGCCGCCAGCTCCGCGGCGTGACCGATGTGGTCCCAGTTCGCCTCACCGGAATATCCCTGTGACAACGTTCGCCCGTGGATGCCTATGGCGTCGGGTGAGCACTCAAGCAGGGCCGGTATCCATTCCTGCACAACCGGTCGATCGTAACCCGTCCTCGTCTTCACGCTGACCGGTATGCCACGGTGCTGTCTATAGGGTTCGGGCAGCCGGCGGTGTTGGGCTTCTACTTGTTCCGCAAACTGTCCGGGAATCGTCAGACAGTCTCGCACCGTTCTGCCGTTCATCCAGTCGGCGACGCCGCGCTTCGTCGCACGGATGATCTGCTGCGCCAGTCCGGGTGTACGGATCAGCGCGGCCCCGGATCCTCGCGATGCGACGGCCCTGCTCGGACATCCCATGTTGACGTCGATTCCGTCGAAGCCGAGTTGGCACAGAATAACGGCTGCCGTATGGAACTCCTCTGGCACGCTGCCGTATACCTGAGCTAAGATGGGTCTCTGAGCCTCATCGTACAGCAAGTCCTTGAGCAAGGCGTCCGCGCCAGCGCAAATGCCATCCACTGGTGTGAACTCTGTCATCACAACGTCTGGACAGCCATACCGTTTCTGGATCTGGCGGAAGGCATGATCGGTGACGCCATTCATCGGAGCGAGCCCGACGATGGGACGGGGCAACTTCTTCCATAGGTTCGTTGAAACTACAGCCATATATCGACAACCACACGGTATACGCCAAGCCCGCCCCGATCAACGCGCGGCCTGACAGGCTCCAATTATCGCTGGCCATCATACCGAAGCATTTGCGTTCTGTACACCCTCGACGTTCCGATCGCAGCAATCTTACGCGCACTACCCTCAAGCAAATCAACCTCAGCGTGTCGCGAAGCTCGTCTGAACCTTCGCAGGCCCGGACAACACCCCTGACCGAAGCGCTGCGGGTCCGGCATCAAAAATCAGTGTAGAACGAAGTGAGCAGAGTGGGGTATAATCCGCCATCCGCACCGCATGTTCTGAAGCTTGTCCAGTCGAATGAGCCTAGCTGACAATCGCCTTCGCCTATTTGGCATCACGGAATTGAACTACAGGGGCCATGCTATCGATCTGGCTCGAGCGCGCCTGGATGAGCTAGTAGCTTATCTCGCTGTCCGACCGGGCGTGACCTGCCCGCGCAGCCAGATTGCGTATGCAATGTGGGCCGATTCTAGCGAAAAGCAGGCCCGGACCAATTTACGCAATCTCATTTTCAATCTGAAGAAAACCTGGCCTTCAATTGAGAGCGCCATCGCTATCGAGCGCTCGGCACTACGCTGGCGGTCGGATGCCGACATCATTGTCGACATCCACCGGTTCCAAAGTCTGCTCGACGAGGCAGAACGCGCCCTAACCGGGGAGGACTCGGTCCGCCTGCTGGCAGAGGCGGCTTCACTCTATCGAGGCGATCTACTGCCGAACTGCTATGAAGAATGGGCCATGGCCGCGCGCCAGCGATTGCACGAGAATTGTGCCAGTGCCCTCGCGCAATTAGTCGACAGGCTGCTCGATCTGCGCCGCCATGATGAGGCATTAACCTGGGCTAAGCAATTGCAGGCTCATGACCCTCTGCGAGAATCCTCCTATCGCAGGCTGATGTTGAGCTACCTGGCGTTGCACGATCGATCGGCAGCGCTGCGCGTCTATCATGTTTGCGCCGATATGCTTCAGAAGGAACTTGGCGTCGAACCGTCCCTCGCAACGCGGCAGATAGTTGATCGGCTACTCGGTCAGGAGATACCTGCGTCTCAGCCGGACGATGGTCCATCGCCCTCCGTGCCTCGCCCGCACCTCGTCGGCCGACGTTCTGAATGGCAAGCATTGCTGGACCAGTGGCGCCAGGCTGAGGCCGGTCGGGCCTGCATAGTCGCGATCCAGGGAGAATCGGGCATCGGCAAGACACGGCTCGCCGAAGAACTGATCGACTGGGTGGGTCGCCAGGGATATTCATGGGCCAGCAGCCGTTCGTACGCTGCCCACGGGGCCATTGCCTATGCGCCTGTAGCAGCGTGGTTGCGATCGCCGCGCGTAAACGTCGCCCTCGAAGCAATCGAAGATCTGTGGCGCGTGGAGGTGCATCGGCTGCTACCGGAGCTGGCCGCACAGCGGCCTGACTTGCCGCCGCCGGGATCCATTAGCGAGGACTGGCAGCGGCAGCGTTTCTACCAGGCCATCGTTCAAACGCTTCAATCTTGCCCGGCTCCCGTGCTACTGCACTTGGACGATATGCAATGGAGCGATCCTGAAACGCTTTCCTTCTTGCACTATCTACTGCAAAGTCTGCCTCAACACCCCTTGCTCGTGGTCGGATGTGTCCGCACGGAAGAGATGGAACCCAACGACGCGCTCGTACGACTTCGTCACGATCTTCTCCACAGCGAGCAGTGGGTCGAACTATCGCTAGGGCCTCTGTCCGCCGCCGACTCCCGCATCCTGGCAAAGCAAACGGCCGGAACAAACATTGACGACGAAGCGGCGGACGCGCTCTACGCAAACAGTGAGGGCCATCCCCTCCTGCTGATCGAGACCATCCACGCTGACGGGCCGCGCTCTAGCACCGCGACAGGGGCTGTGAACGGTGAGCAGAACGGGCGACGCATCGACCAGGAAGTCAGGGGCATGCCGGTCAAGATCTTTGCCATGATGGCCCACCGGCTAGATCAGCTCTCTGCACCCGCCAGGGAGCTTGCGGAAGTCGCGGCCGTGATCGGCCGTGATTTTTCGTTTGAACTCCTGCTCAGGGTGGGCGCAGTCTCCGAAGACGCAGTCGTCGAAGCGCTGGACGAACTGTGGCGGCGACGGATCGTCCGTCACCAGCACGAGGCAGACTACGACTTCAGCCACGACCGGCTCCGCGAGGCGGCGTATGCGCAAATCAGCCCGCCACGGCGCCGGCACCTGCATGGTCGCGCGGCGCGCGCCATGGAGGTACTGTACCAGGATCAGTTGGATCAATACGCAGGTCAAATTGCCAGGCACTACGAGCGCAACGGTGAGCTAGCGCTTGCATGTGCCTACTATGGCCGCGCTGCCGCCTTCGCGGTACAGCAATATGCGTTGTCTAGTGCCGAGGAATTGTATGAAACCGCACTGGGCATGTCTGACAGCGTACAGGAGTCAGAAAAACTCGAATTGCTCCAAGCTCAGGCCGATCTCTTTCAGCAGACCGGCAAGGAACCGAAGGTCTGGTCTGCAAACTTGGCTGAGCAGGACCTCATCGCCAAGTCAAATCCCGCCATTTCACGCCGCGCACTGATTCGGGTGTTTCTCCACCAGGCTTCTTACTTCCAAGCTGCGGATGAGTACACTAAATCCATTCGTGCCGCAGAGAGTGCGATTCAGTTGGCGCAAGTTGAGAATGATTATGACGGATTGGCACGGGCGCACCTTGTGGCCGGGAACGCCTGCCACGCTACAGAGGTGGTCACTGCACGTCAACATTTTTTGGATGCAGCTCATTTTGCTGGACTGATTGGCAATCGAGCGCTTGAAGCAAGAAGTCTGGATGATGCAACAATAACGGGCATGTTTACCGGTGTGCCCTACAGTCAATTATTGCAATATCTTAACCAGGCGTTCGCTCTGGCAAGGGGACTCGACGACCGCTTGATCCTGACAAATCTCTACAACAAGCTTGGCATCGGGCCTGTACTTCAAGGAATGAGTGGCGCCGAAGAGGCCGAAGAAAACCTGCAACGCGCACTTTCTATGGCTCGAGAGACTGGCGTACGCTACACAGAAAAACTGGTGTTAGGAAACCTGGGGTTGCTCTATGCCCACCGAGGTGATTACCGAATGGCGGTGAAACATCTGCAGATCGCCAGAGAGATTGTCGATGTCGGATATTCAGCGCTTCGCGACGGATATCTTCAGCATAATCTTGGATTAACGTATACCTTTCAGGGAAGAGTCGGCCCTGCGTACCAGCTGCTTTCAGATATTCTAGATCTCCTTCAACGTGCAAAGCACGTCCTTGGTGAACTAAGGGCTCGGTCAGACCTGGGATACGTGTTGTTCCTCATGGGCGATCATGAATCCAGCCACAACCAGGTCAGTGCCGTCCTTGAAACGGCGCGTCGATTAGGCGATATCAGACAGGAGGCTCTAGACAGTGTCCGCTTGGGCTACCTGGAAGAGA
>JBJYXA010000605.1:0-5512 GCA_046259705.1 Caldilineaceae bacterium | reverse complement strand
GATGATCATTTCGCTCGATTATTGAACAGCGGACAATTGCCATGCGCGGTCTTTTCGCACTCATACGTGGGATCAAGCCGCACGTCTGTATTGCCTACATTCTGCTCGCGTTCGTGATATTGTCGATAGTAACAGGCGCCGTAATAGGAACGCGTACTCTTGTACGCGCCAATACCATCGAGATAGGCGAATTACATTCCGAGTCGCGAACCGTTGAGGGTTCCAGCGCGTCGAAAGTGAGCGCGATTCTCATTTCAGGTTTGGGCCAGCTCGACGTCCGCGGCGGAGCAACAGACCTGCTGGAATTGGATTTCGCTTCCAACATACCTCGAATGCATCCAGTGATCCTGTATACTGAAGATAACAATGTCGGTGACCTCATCGTGAGTCCGTCCATACCGGCAGGTATTCCGGACCTATCAAAGTGGGATGACTATAGGAGCGAGTGGGATATTCGGCTTAACGAGAACACCCCTATGGAGCTGGAGGTGGTGGTCGGCACCGGTGTGGGTCGCCTGGATCTCAGGGGACTGACGCTCACAGATCTCGGCGTGGAAGTAGGCGCCGGCGAGGCGATAGTCGACCTGCGCGGCGAATGGGGCCAGGATTTCCACGCGGCGATCGATGCGGGCGCCGGAAAGGCCACCGTGCTGTTGCCCGATAGTGTTGCGGTGCTGGCAACTGTGGACCAGCCGTTCGGTGATATGAGCGTCGTCGGCCTGCAACAGCAAGACGAGGTGTACGTCAATGCTGCTTACGGTCACGCTGACGTGACGCTGTCCTTGGAAGTTGACATCGGAACTGGCGAACTAAACCTAATAGTTTTGGACGAGGATTCGGAGTTCTCGGAGGTGCAGGATGGCCAGAAAGCCGAATAGTTTTGCCGCACGTGCGGTGATTAGCTGGCGCCTAATCCGCTCTAGCGCTGTACACTTGCGCGCCAACACGGATTTGCTGATTTACCCGATCCTGTCTGCGTTCCTCACGATCGTCGTGCTGGCGATCTTTGCGATATCGGTGTTCGCGTACAAAGGTTTCGATGTCAACGCCGTCAGGAATTCGACATCCGGTTTTCGCTTTGTCGTCATGTTCTTGTTCTATCTTGTCCTGTACTTCGTCACCTATTTTGCCAACACAGCCTTGATTGGCGCTGTATTGAGCATGATGGATGGCGAACGGCCTACCATTCGTGATAGTCTGGCTATTGCCTGGGAGCGAATCTTTTCTATTTTTGGATATGCCCTGGTGATGGCAACGGTGGGCATGTTTTTCCGGTGGCTGTACGGCCGTGGCGGTATACCTTCCCGGCTGTTAGGGCCGGTGATGCGCCGCGTACTCGCCTTTGGCATTCTAGGCCTTGCCTGGCACCTCGTGACTTTTCTCGTTGTACCGGTTCTCGTAGTAGAAAATGTGGGTCCTATCGAGGCCGTTAAGCGCAGTGCAAGTCTGGTGAAAGATACGTGGGGTGAGCAAATCGTGGGCAACACGAGTATCTGGCTCATTTTCAGCGCCCCTATTCTGCTCTTTGCTCTGCTGGCCGCGCCTCTACTCACCTTAGCTCTGCGCAGTTCGCAAGATCTGTTTACCATCGTCGTTCTGTACGGCTTCGTCATGGTGATCGTGACCTTGCTGTTAGTGCAAATGGCGCTCCAGGGTATCTTCTCGGCGGCAGTTTATCGCTACGCAACGGGCCAATATCTGGCCGAAGAGTTTGATGAGAGTGTGCTACGCAACGCCTTTCGGCAACGGCCTGATGCTGCCGTAAGCCGAATCCGGAATCGAATACGGCGCAGAAGCGCCAACACCGAACCGAAATCGCAGCATGATTCCCAATCTCCTACATGACGCTCAAGGTAATATCGTATTCACGCCGCTGATTGGGCGCATCGGACTTGCACTTCTCTACATGGTGATCGGTGCGATCTGTGCATGGATCATACCTCCACTTGTGCAACGTTCTGTCCTAGCTTGGGCAGAGATGCGTATCGGCACAATGATGACCGAGCGACGACAAAACACGATCGCTCGCCTAATGTTAACTCTCACGCGCGCCGCCATCATCGCAATTACTACGGTGGCGGTGCTCTCCTTATTTGTAAACTCCGCAGGTCTATTTGCGTTTCTCGGTCTGTTCACAGCGGCCATGGGTTTCTCCTTGCGGCAGTCTATTAGTGACTATATCAGCGGCTTCATATTCCTGTTCGAGGATCTTTATGCAATCGGCGATGAGGTGCAGCTCGCTGGTGAGCGAGGAACGGTCGAGGACTTGAGCTTGCGCACGACGACGCTGCGCGCACCTACAGGCGAAATGCGTGTCGTACCCCATGCCGACATTCGGACAGTGTACAACTATGCGCGGGCCCCATTTAGTCGTGTGACTGTGAATATTCGGGTGCACGCGTCGGATCTCGAGAAAGCCTACGCTGTATTGGATGCAATGGTGAAGCGGTTGCCGATGCAAATGCCTGCATTGGATGGCGTTCCCCAGATATTTGTCGCTACCGATACGTTGGGAAGTGAACAAACGCTGACTATTCAGACGAGAGTTCGTCCTGATGATGACTTAGAGGTTAAGCGACAGCTGATTACAGCGATCTCGCATACCTTGGCGGACAACGAGATCGTAGCTGTGGGCGATGCCAACGGGTAGGACGCACGAGCTACGTTTGGGGGAGACTGTGCAGAGAAGGTCCAAGCCATGCGTACCGGTAGTTTCACGCGCCGGTTTCGTTTCCACACGCCTTGCCGGTACCGACGGTGTTTCGTTGGAGACGACCAAGTGGGCGGAAGTATTGGCACGAGTCGGCGTAGAGAGTTTCTTCTTCGCAGGTGAGTGCGGATGGCCAGCAGAGCGCGCCTATATCGTGCCTGAGGCCCATTTTCAGCATCCGGACGTGCTGCGGCTGTCTGAAGAACTATTCGGCGGCCGCGTACGGCAGCCAGAGACGTCCCAGCGCGTAGATTCCCTAAAATTGCATCTCAAGCAGCATTTGCGCCAGTTCGTGATGCGTTTCGATCTCGAATTGCTCATCGTCGAGAACGCCGTCGCCATCCCAATGAACATCCCGCTAGGACTAGCCATCGCCGAACTGGTTGCGGAGACGGGCATGCCCGTCATTGCGCACAATCACGACTTTGCTTGGGAGAGATCGCGATATGCTACCGGCGCGGCGGACGACTATTTGTGCGCTGGATTTCCACCTATACATCCTTCGGTAACGCAGGTGGTCATTAACTCGATGGGACAGCGCCAGCTTGCTCTGCGTACCGGCGCCAACGCCACTATCGTGCCCAACGTCATGGATTACGATAACCCGCCGCCAGCGCCGGACGGGTATGTAGCGGATTTGCGTGCTGCACTGGACGTTGCGGAGGATGAGTATTTGTTGCTTCAGCCGACGCGTATCGTTCCGCGCAAACGAATCGAACGCGCGGTCGAACTAGCAGCACGGCTGGATTTGCCGTGTACGCTGGTCATATCGCACCAATCCGGCGATGAAGGGGCCGAATACGCCACCTTTCTGAGAGAGTACGTGGCGCTCATGGGCGTCAAGTGCGTTTTCGCCGGCGAGCTGTTTGCGCCGGAGCGATCAAGCAGCGCGAACGGCCGGAAAATCTACTCGCTTGCCGACGCCTATGCCGTTGCCGACATTGTGACCTATCCTTCCGACATTGAAGGATTTGGTAACGCGTTTCTCGAGGCCGTCTATTATGGCAAGCCGCTTGTCATGTGCGCCTACGATGTGTACCGGTTGGACATTCGTCCCAAGGGATTTCGTGTGGTCGAGTTCGAGGACTACATGACCGAGGCGACGGTGCAGTGCGTGCGGGAGGTCTTGCAGGATACAGCGCTGGCCGACGAAATGGCCGCCCACAACTATGCGGTTGCAAGGCAACACTACTCGTTCACCGTGCTCGAGCGACTGTTGGCTGGCGTCTTGGAACGTGCGCTGTGTGCTTAACGTGCGTATATGCAGGGCCAGTGATGTAACAGCCGCAGGTTGACCGGCAATTTCTCCCAGCGCAGATGTGGCGATGTGGTACTTTCCAGGGGGACCCAAACGCGATGGCTTCACTTACTCAGTTACCCAGTTTTCGTGTCGGCCACTGGACCGACGTGGAGGCAGCGACAGGCTGCACGGTCATACTCTGCCCGGAAGGCGCGACGGCAGGAGTGGATGTACGCGGTGGCGCACCAGGCACCCGTGAGATCGCGCTGTTGTCGCCCACTTGCATGGTGGACAAGGTGCACGCAGTCCTGTTGAGCGGCGGCAGCGCCTTTGGCCTGGCCGCAGCCGACGGCGTCATGCGCTGGTTGGAAGAGCACGGCTATGGCTTTGATACAGGCGTGGCGCGTGTTCCCATCGTACCTGCCGCGATCCTCTTCGACCTGCCGCTGGGCAGTGCGGAAATACGACCGGGTCCTGACGCCGGCTATGCAGCGTGCGAGGATGCGACAGGCGATCCCGCGGAAGAAGCCACCGTGGAAGAGGGTACCGTTGGCGCCGGGACGGGCGCGACCGTTGGCAAAGTATTAGGTTTTCAACAGGCCATGAAGGGCGGCATCGGCGTCGCGAGCCAGACACTAGGTTTGAGCGCCGCTGAAGACGATGCAGGCGGCGCAGGTATTACGGTAGCCGCCGTCGTGGCGGTGAATGCATTGGGAGATGTAGTCGACCCGCACAGCGGCGAGGTGCTCGCAGGCGCCCGGCAACCAGGCGACAACGTTTTCGTGGGTGCAAGCAATGTGCTAAAAGGGGCAGTCCTGCATGCGTTGCAGGAATGGCGCGGTGGTAATACGACGCTGGGCGTCGTCCTCACGAATGCCGCGCTGACCAAGAGCGGCGCGACCAAGGTAGCGCAGATGGCGCATGACGGCTTGGCGAGAACCGTTCGGCCCGCGCACACGATGCAGGACGGCGACACGATATTCGCGCTGTCGCGCGGGGAGACACCGGTGGATCCTGGGATTATCGGTGCAATCGCTGCCGATGTAGTAGCCGAGGCAGTCGTGCGGGCCGTGAGAACGGCTAGTAGTCTTCACGGTATACCGGCCATGAGTTCCTTGACAACGGAGTAAGCGGCGTCAGTACCCCCAACAGGCAACAAGGCTCGCCGCGTCCTAGTCGGACAGCCTGAGTTCACCTCAACTGGGCCAGCGGAAATCGCGGTCCGTCGCCTCTCCGGCGGGCCACTGAACGCGCGTCCGATCGAACGAGAGTTCCCTCAGCGTCTCATCCGGTATGACTAAGTGTCCGCGGACCTCGGACTTGCTGATCGTCAAAATGGCTGCCGCGCATGGATACTCCACCAGCGCGGGCAACGTCCAGTGAAACGAGTGCGCACACCGTTGCCAATGGGCAAAGTGCTGGTGACCACATATGACGCCAAGTAGATTGCCCGGCTGTGCCAGTCGCGGGGCGAGCCCCGCGGCGGAGGGCCAGTTCCAGCCGATCTTGCGGCCAGGTGCGCGCAGTCGTTCATCTGGCGAAATCATTGGGAAGTGGCCGAT
>JBJYXA010000604.1:0-1815 GCA_046259705.1 Caldilineaceae bacterium | reverse complement strand
CGCCGACGAGTTTCAGGAGACCGCCCTGCTCTCCGACTTGCTCACCGACAGCTTCTGCGGTTTGCTCGGCTACACCGGCCCGGCCGGACGTTCTGCCGTGGCCCCCGAGGGCAGCCGGCGCGCTCTGTCTCCCGGGGACATGGCGCCGACTGAGGTCGGCGGCTACTACACGCTCTCCCGCAAACGGCACCTCGAGGTGGACGGTGAATTCGCCGATGCCGTCCTGGGCCGCTTCCCAGTGCCTACGACCTGCCCGCCCTCAACGACCCCCTGAAAAGCAAATTCCTTTCAGTAGCATCCCATAGGCCGAGAATCACGGGACTACTCCCTCGTATTTTCTAGGAAACGCGAGGGCTTTCCGGTCGGTGCTCACCGGAGTGTTTTAAGACTTTTTCAGGGGTCTGTCTTCGTCCAGTTCGATTAACCGTACCGATGCTGTCCCATAGGCTCAGACCGCCGGTGCCAAACCCGGCAGATAATCCAAGCGAGCTTCGGCCCGCAGCCGCACCGGCGGCCCTCCTGCTGTCCCATAGCCGCGCAACAAACCGATCAAGTCCCTCTTGTTCCAACTCATGGAACGGCAGATCGCCCACAGGCGCGTAAACGCGCACGCCCACGAACTCAGCAGCGCTTGGAAGCGCAGCAGCACATAGAGCAGAAGGGCGGTCCAAATCTGCCACTTCACCGCGTTCTCGCTGTTCCCCAGAAAATCGCCCAACTGCAGCGTCTGCTTGATCTGCCGGAAGAACTTCTCAATCTCCCAGCGACACCGATACAGGTCGGCAACGGTTTGGGCGCTCCAAAGGAGATTGTTGGTCAGGAAAGCCATCTCCTGCTCCACCCCGTCCAGGGTCACCAACGCGACGACCCGACGCAACACCCCCGGGTAGTCCCGTTTGGATTTGACGCCGCGCAATACGATTTCGTCATCGCGCAAGATCTTGCCTTGGCGCTTCTTGGTGCGGCGCCGTTTGACCCGGTAATCCAGATTGTCCTTCGGGCGGCTAACCCAGAACACCTCGCGCTGCGTCAACTGCCACAAATGCCGAAACCACACGTACGCCTTGTCAAATAGGGTGATTTCGCCTGCCTGCAGCCCGGCGCAGACCTCGATGGCGCGGGTGTTGTCGTGTTCGGCCGCCGTCTTCACGATCGCACACTGCGGCAATAAGCTCTGCAGGTTCAGACGCACGTGCAGCTTGGCCGCCGCCTTGCGCCGTCGGTGCTTGGCCCAGGACATACAGTTGGCGACCAGTTGAATCACCGTCGAATCGACCGCGTGCGCCGCGTGCCGAAAGCGCCGGAGCACTCCACGAGCTTTGCCGCGCACAAAGTCCGGACGCCACTCACTGAGGTGGGCCAGCACCGACCAAAACAACTTTTCAGCCAACGCCGCATCCCGCTGGGCATTGGCGTGGGAGAGCGTATTGCGCTTGGGCGGCCGGGCGCCACGAATCACCGACAGCGGCCCGCGGTGCAGCCCCAGCGAATCGCACAAGTCGTTCAAGCCGATACTGTGTGTCAGTTGAGCGTAGAGCATCGCTACCACGTGGCTCCACGCACTGAACTTGCGACAGAGCTTGGTCACTCCGGTTTCGGTCGCCAGCTTGGCGACCAGAAACGGTGGAATTAAGTTGCAGAGCTGGTGGAACGTGCTGAACTGGTGACGGCGTTGGTTTGGTTTCCTTTTCATGCCTGCATCTTGGGATGCGGGCCAAACTCAAACCAGCGCCTTCTTTCTTGAATTCCTGTGGGAAGCTACTGGTTGTCAATATGCATTCAACTCTCAAACCGATACCCGATATCCCGGATGGT
>JBJYXA010000603.1:0-1708 GCA_046259705.1 Caldilineaceae bacterium | reverse complement strand
CGGAGGAAGATGAACGGGAGCGTATAAGCAACATCCTCGGCACCCTCGACGACAAAATTGACGTCAACCGCCGCATGAACGAAACGCTGGAGGCCACCGCGCGGGCGATCTTCCAGTCCTGGTTCGTCGACTTCGACCCCGTCCGCGCCAAGGCCAGCGGCGAAGCTCCCGAATCCATCTGCCGCCGCCTCGGCCTCACCCCCGACCTCCTCGCGCTCTTCCCCCACCGCCTCGTCGACTCCGAGCTCGGCGAGATTCCGGAGGGTTGGACGGTGACGAGGCTGGCTGAGCTGACGACAAAGATCGGCAGTGGAGCGACTCCCCGCGGGGGGCGTGATGTCTATCTTGACGAAGGGGTTGCGTTGATCCGCAGTCAGAACGTATACGACTCCAATTTCGTTTGGAGCGGTCTAGCTCACATATCCGGCAACGCCGCGCGGCAGTTAGCTGGTGTCCAGGTCAACAAAGAGGACGTGCTAATTAACATTACAGGAGCATCGATCCTTAGGACCTGTATCGTTGATCCCGACGTATTACCGGCTCGGGTGAATCAACACGTAGCGATCATTCGTGCCAGGCCCGGCATTCCCGCGCGATACCTGCATCTGTACATGCTGCAACCGAACACAAAATCCTATTTGATTGGGTTAAACGCAGGGGGGTCCCGCGAAGCCGTTACAAAAGCGCATCTGGAGTCCGTTCCAGTTATCCAGCCGGGGGAGGCGTTGCTTGAGCGTTTCGGCGCAATTGTTAATCCCGTGTACGCTGAGGTTTACCAGAATGACAGTCAATCGCGAGTGCTCGGGCAAATGCGGGACACCCTTCTCCCCAAACTCCTCTCCGGCGAGTTGCGCGTGCCATTGGAGGTCGCCGCATGAGAGCCGGTAGGTTGGGGTGAGCTTGCGAACCCCAACGCTCACGAATCCTGGGGAGGTGTTGGAGTTCCTTCGTCACTCCAACCTACGATCATGGATCATGATTGAACAAACGGTGAATCCCTCATGCGCTACCGACGGGCGAATGTAGCCGGTGGGACATATTTCTTCACCGTTAATCTGGCGGAGCGTCAACTTGGGCTGTTGGTCGATCACGTGGATTTGCTGAGGGACTCCGTGCGGGTGGTGAAGCAACGACACCCGTTCAACATTGTCGCGTTCGTGGTATTGCCCGATCATCTGCATGCCATTTGGACATTGCCCGAGGGCGATTCCGATTTTGCGATGCGATGGATGTTGGTCAAATCTGGCTTCTCTCGGCGCATTCCTGAAGGGGAGCGCCGCAATGCAAGCCGTATCCTCAAGGGTGAGCGTGGTATCTGGCAACGGCGATATTGGGAGCACTTGATACGGGACGAGATGGATTACCAACGGCACGTTGACTACGTCCATTTCAATCCGGTCAAGCATGGATACGCCTCGCGAGCTGCGGATTGGCCGTATTCGAGCATTCACCGGCATATCGCGGCGGGACTGTTGTCGGAGAATTGGGGGGTGGCGTCGTTGGAACAGGAAGGACAAGAGTATGGAGAACGATAGCCTTTGGAGGCGTTGGGGTTCGCAGGCTCACCCCAACCTACGGCTGCTGCGAGACGCAAGGATAGAAGGGTCGGGCGCTCATGATCTCTGAAGATACCCTCGAACAACTCTGCCTGAGCTGGTTCCAGGACACCGGCTGGGAATACCGGCATGGTCCCGACATCGCCCCGGAT
>JBJYXA010000602.1:0-4119 GCA_046259705.1 Caldilineaceae bacterium | reverse complement strand
CGCGCTGGCCAGGCACATGGGGCCTCGTGACTTCGCTAGCTCTTCGTGAACTTCATGGTGACCTCGTCGCCACGACGACTCATCTCGAACGCGAACCCAAGGTTCTCGGCAATGGGACCGAAAATGCGAAGGGTGGCATCCGCTTGAGCGTTTTCGACGCCGAAATAGCTGCGTCCTTCCTCCGACGGCCAGCCGCTGATCACCGCGCTCGCTTTCGTATCGTCACCGGATAAGGACTTCAACGTTGCGCCCACGGAAACCATATTCAGCGCGGCGACACGGGCCAGGGCGCTGGCCGGCATGCCCTGCATCTCCGCCCAACCCGGCGCAAACTTGCTTCCGACATATTCGGCGTACTCATCGACGTCGAGGTTCTTCGACGTTAAGTACGCGATGGTAACCAGTGTGAGGGCATTGGCGTTCTCTTGTGCCTGCTGCCCGATCTCTTCCTGCGTAAACGTACTGCCGACTTGCTCAGACATGTTCTTTCCCTTTCTATTGGCGAGATGCGATCTATGCACGCCACCCAACTGAGCGTAGACAAGCCGATCTCCGTATGCGTGCGTCGGGGAGACTTGCGCGACTCGCTATTCGGTGGCGCGCTACGAGAGTACGTTGTACCCGGACTCCTACGTGCTGGCTATCTTTGGAAACTCGGTAACACATGGTCGGCGAGCGTCTCCAGCCCTTCGATATCATCCATCGCAAACCACTGCATCATCACCTCTTCGACGCCGGCACCGGCATACCTATTGAGTTGCTCTATTACTTCGTCGGGGGTCCCAAGCACAGCGGCAAAGGTTGCGCGAAAGAAGCCTAAAATGTCGTCGGTTGACATTGGGGCAAAGATGGGCGCGCCGCGCAGAGATTCCATTCGTCGCTCCAGGTCGGCTTTGTCACGCCAGCAGAGAACGGTCAGCATCTGGGTACGTTTGACGTCGCTGGGCTCACGGCCCTGCGCGCGCAGCAGGTCATCCAGCAATGCGGAACGCTCCGCAAACTTGTCGGCTGGCGCGGGCCCGCTGTTCCAAATGTCCGCGTATCGCGCGACCAACGGCAATGTCCGTTTGGGGCCATCGCCGCCCACAAGAATAGGGGTTACGCGCTGGGGGCGCGGCAACAGGCTGGCCTCTTGTAGCCGATAGAAGTCGCCCGCAAAGTTCGCTGGTTCCTCACTGCGGATCAGTTGTGTAATCACGGCCAGCCCCTCGTGAAAACGATCCAGCCGGGTTGTCACGTCGCCGAGATCATAACCAAACATCTCATGCTCGCGTTCCATCCAACCGGCGCCGACACCCAGAATCATTCGCCCATTGCTCAAGTCGTCGATAGCCATCGCCTGGCGAGCTAGGAAGACCGGGTCTCGAAAAGAGAATGGCGATACTAATGAACCTATGTGAACTCTGTTGCTATGGTCGGCCAGGTAGGTTAAAGCGACTGTTAGCTCTAGAGAATCTGCCTCAAAAGGCGCCGGTAGCTTGAAGTGATCCGACATGAACAGACCCGCGAAGCCCAGACCCTCGATTTCTGCGACAAGCCGTTTCCAACGCGGCCAAGTAAGCCCGGTTGCGCCCTCGACCGTCACGGACAGTTCCATCCCTCACCAGTCCTTTCCCCTGCTCACTAATTGGAATGTGCAGGAAGTCTGTCGTCTCAGCTATGAAGCTGCCAATGGTGCCTAGGTCACACATGCGAATCGCTGAGCTCGCCTGCGACAGCAGCCGGAACCGTATGGGACGCACGCAGGATTTTCTGAGTCATTTCCTCCACGGTGAGCACCTGAGCGAACAGGATACCCAAGGTCGCCAGCGTCGCTCTCTGTAGTTCATTCCGGGTGACATCGCCAATATCGCCTGTGGACGTTCCATCGCTAAGAAAGAAGACCCGAAAGTCTCGCACGGCGGCTTCGCGTGCCGTGGTCTCACAGCAGACGTTGGTTACATATCCGCTTATGATCACGGTGTCGATACCGCGCGTTCGCAGCAGCAGTTCCAGGTTGGTGGCATAGAATGCGCCAAAACGCGGCTTTTCCAGATGAACGTCGCGCGGGTCGACTACGAGATGGTCGTGGTATTCAGCCCCCTCCGAACCACGGTGTACAATATCAAGCTCTGGAAAAATATCTGCCAGGACGCCGGCGTCCGAACCGTCGGGCGCCAGTATGTGGCGCGTATGAATCACGAGAACCCCCGCCTCGCGGCAGACGGCCGCAAGCTCGTTGATGCGCTCCAAAACAGCCAGGTCGTTTGGCGAGGAAATGAAACAGTTCTGGGGATCGACGTTGATGAGCGCCGTCCGCTGAGGAATCACTGTGAAATCCACCATCGCTTGCCTCCACACCAAAGCGCCGCCAGAGAGGTATTCCCGCAAAGACGGCGAAACCAACACGGGCGTTTGGGGAGAGACTGGGAGTCTCCCCCCCAAACTTGCACTATGCGATCAGGGCACTGCCTGCGATCCAGACGCCCCATATGATGAAGAGCACGCCGGCGATGCGGCTGATGAGCGGCCCGTTGGGTACAACCTTCTCGAGCAGCACCAGCACGGCCAGCACGGCCATCCACAGCAGGTTCATCACCCCGCCCACGAACAGCAGCGCCATGAGGAACCAACAGCACACCAGGCAGAACGCGCCGTGCTTCGTCCCCATGACCAGGGCCCCGCGCGAGCCTTCTCGCCATTCGGTGAGAAAGTAGGATAGTGGCGTGCGGCAGTGGTGCAGACACGCCTGTTTGAGCGGCGTGAACTGGAACACGCCCGCGGCGATGAGCAGCGCCGAACCCAGTAGCGCGCTGGTCGTCACCATCATCGGCGACAGCAACGACGCCGAATTCAGCAGCCACTGCGCGCCGGTCGCGAACAGGCTGTACGCGGTCCAGACGATGACATAGCCGAGGACGAACAGTGTCGTAGGGCCGAACGGACGGCCCATTTCGTTCCGCTTGCGGCTGATGGCGGCGTAGGTCGTGATCATAGGCGAGGCGGATGGGATCATCATGGCCACCATCATCACCGACCACATTACGAACATAAGCAGGAAATCCATCCAGGTCCATGCCGTCGTCTGTGGCATTGCCATGTCCATGCTCATGTGATCCATGCCCATGGCGCCCATGTCCATCTGCTGAACCAAGTATATTGTGTACATCCACGACAAGACCGTGATGGCGACCAGGCCAACCCAGACAACCAGCCGATCTCTTCGGAGGGTAGTTTCAAGCATGGGGCTGCCTATCCTTCACCTTCCCAGGTGAACGGGCCTATGTGACCGTTGTTGCCGCCGTCACTGTCGTAGTTCATGCCGAACACGCTGAAATGGGTCCCCGCAGATTTGGCAAAAGCAAGGCGATCAGTGACGGGATGAAACATGTTGTCGAAGTACATCGGTGTGTTGGGGTCGGCCCCAGTCACCGCATCCACGGTCTGCGTCACCAAGCCGGGAACATTCAGCGTGCGGCTGTTGCCATCTTCTTCATATTCGATGGGGGCAGACTGCGCGCCCGCGAGCTTGCCGACGAGCGGCGCAAGAGCGGCCATCGGTCCGCCCGCCTGCCCACTGGCAATGCTATGAATAGCCTGTTGTTGCGCTTCCGACGTGCGGTCATCCGTGATCAGGCCGACCGTAAAGTCGCCGTCGATCATTACGCCGGGAGAGTGCAGCATCATAACGAACTTGACTCCATCCAGGTTGACGTCGCCATAGTGACCGTTGTCAATCCGAAAGGCTAGGACCGCATCACAGTACCCCTTTGTCGGCTCATCCTTGAGACCCGACGCCGAGCAGGGACAGACATAATCGCACGTACACGTTTCGCTATAGTCCCCGCTGATTTTCCACGATGTTCCAGCCATGAGATTCCTCCTATTAGAATGAACTTACCAGGCCGCAGCGGAGCGTCGCTCTGTGTGGCGAACGGCACGACGTTGGACCTGAACGAAAGAAGTACTGTCGTGGCGGACATAGCCGTCGCGACTCAGAAATGCGGTTGCGATGATGCGTTGTAAACGACGATGAAAGGGCTTGCATCGATGAAAGAGCTTGGCGAGAATAGCACACGGCAACGGAACGTGTCAACCCACGATTCGGGATTCCAGGGATGGGCGCTATGGGGCCAACCG
>JBJYXA010000601.1:0-14852 GCA_046259705.1 Caldilineaceae bacterium | reverse complement strand
TGACGGCACAGGTGCTCAACTTGAAGCTACTCTTCGCCGGCGCGGTCGTGGGTGCTCTACCCATGCTCATTGCATTCTTGTTTATGCAACGTTACATCGCAGAGGGCATCACTCGCTCGGGCATCAAGGGATAGTCTTCCGTCCCCGCACGCAACAGAAGAAGTGAAATCTCCCGGAAGCATTTAGCTCCCAGGATTTTTGTGCTCGTCACTGGGTACGCTGCCGGTCGTTTCGGCGATGGGTTAGCTTCTGCGGGGCCATATGAGGCGAACAACACCGGCGATAGTTAGCGCGATCGTCACCGGGATAATCACCAATAGGTCTACGCGAATGTCGGCGTCCGGCGAGAACAGCAGGACTACGTATTCCCAGACGGCCCAAGCCAGCCACCCGATTGCCGGTAACAGAAGCGCGCGCGGATGCACGGTGCTACTCGAACGCAACAGCAGGTACGCCCCGAAAAAGATCAACGAAATCAAGAGAATCAGCAACGGCTGTTGGACGAACGGGCCAAACAATGTAGTCACCATCGAGCTGCCCCCATCTATGCCAGGAAACGTTCGTTCGGAGCGCGGATTGTAGCCTGTTCAACAGCGATTCAGAAATTGCGAGCAGGCCAAGAACTCTTTGTTCTACCGGATCCGATCCGAACCACTTCGCCCGGAATGAAGCAGGGGCCCAACTGGTGCATTCAAAGGCGGATCTCACGCTCACTCATCAAGGACCTAGATTGCCTGCGTGCCCGTATTTTCGTTTGTTGCAGTTACCGCTACCCTTGGTGAATCGCTATACTTGCTTCATCGGAAATTGATCAAGAATGGAGTGTCGAATCTGCCCATGTTGTCAGCCCAAGATCGAAATCGCCTGATCGCAGCTATTCAGTCGCTGCCCGACGAAGTGGAGGCGATGGTCGCTTCCCTCGACGATGCTCAACTCACTTCGCATCCTATCGAGGGCGAGTGGAGTATCGCGCAGAACGTCCACCATCTCGTCGATTCGCACATCAACAGCTACGTTCGCTGCAAACTCATGGCGACTGAAGAGCGACCAAGCTTTCGCCCTTACGATGAGGCGGCCTGGGCGGAATTGCCCGATGCCTCCAGCCCCGACCTCTCCAATTCCTTAGCCCTACTGCGCGCTCTGCACAGCCGGTGGGTAGTATTCTGGAGGTCGCTGACCGAAGAGCAGTGGCAGCGCACAGGATATCATCCCGGCAGCGACCGCACTGTCTCGCTGGCGGATCAGCTTCAGATTTATGTCGAGCACGGCCGCGCCCACATGAGGCAGATTCGGCGAAACCTGTCCGAGTTCTAGCAGCAGCTCATGAGCTTCTCCCAAACATTCGCAGATGGATCCATCAGATGCTCCTGGCGCACTGGGAAGGTACCGGATTTTCTACCCTTGTGGTAACGTAGGTGCCCGTAGTTCGGTGCGCACATATCTCGCATGGTCTTTGCAATAGATGTAGACGAAACTGTTAACATAAGTAAACGAGGGCGCGAATGGTTACAGAACAGGTGGCGTTCCATATTGACGAGGAACAGGTCGACTATCTCAGTGAGTGGATGCAGAAAGTATCGCGCTCCTTTGCGCTGGTGGTACCTTTTGTTGAGGAGCCGCTTACCCATTACCTTGCTACTGCCTACCTACTTTGTCGCGTCGCCGACAACATCGAAGATTGCTCGCAGCCGATCGAATGGAAACAGGCACGCTTTGCCGAACTCGGCGCACTTCTCGACGAACCCGGCCAAGCCGCTTCCGTACTGTCAAGTTGGGCAGATCTCGAATGGCCGGGACTCACTGGCGATGAACGAGCCATCATGCAACCGGAGCACGGCATACCGCTCTGGGATATCTACGCCAACTTCCCTCAGTCGTCACGCGATATCGTACGTCGATGGGTCCAGGCCATGGCTGGCGGCATGGCGCAGCTAGGCGATACAGGCGATCAACCGCACTTTGTGTCCCGCCAAGGGATACAGATACTAGGTGACGAAGCCGACTACAATGGGTATTGCTATATCGTCGCGGGCACAGTTGGGTATATGAGCACAGAACTAGTTATCGAACACTATGGCGTGGACGAAGAGGCGGCAGGCCGGCTGCGCGCCACGGCGGAAGCATGCGGGCGCGGCCTGCAGAAGACAAACATCGTCAAGGACTTCGCAAAAGACTTAGCTCGCGGCGTCTGCTATTTGCCCGAGAGCTGGATGCGCGAGGCGTCGTATACGCCGCTGGCGCTCGAGGGCGCACCCGGCAAGTGGTCGCAGCACGTCATCGGCAATGTGCTGGACGAACTAGGTGACGCGACGAAGTATCTGGTGGCTCTTCCCTACGCAGCCGAAGGCTAT
Source organism: Caldilineaceae bacterium (assembly GCA_046259705.1). GTDB lineage: Bacteria > Chloroflexota > Anaerolineae > Caldilineales > Caldilineaceae > JASGTU01. Next base: position 12,501 of record JBJYXA010000601.1, on the reverse strand, counting down.
CGCATGGCCAGCCTGCTGTGCCTGCTGCCTGCATATGAGACGCTGCTCCTGGCCGCACAGAAGGGACAAGAACTTTTCACAGCGGAGCACCAGGTAAAGATCTCACGCCAAGCAATGGGCCAGTGTTTGGAGGACGGACAACGTCTACTACACGACAACGACGCCATCTCCGCGTATAGTCAGGAAATGGACACACGTATTCGAGACGTTCTGCGCGAGCGCGTAGGAACGGAAACCACATTTGGCCCAAATGGATCCGATCGATCCAACGGATACAGTTAGCTTACAACCAACGTATTGCACACCGTTGCCGGGTGTCAAAGCACGGCAACGGTGCAAAATCTCTTTGTCGTGCCCTCAGTGTTGCGCAGTTTGGTGGTGGGGCGCAATGCGGCGGCGACGAATCAGCCCACCGGGTACGCTCGCATCTCCCGCACGGTCTCATACAATGCCAGCAGGTTCTCGGTCGGCGTCTGCGGCTGCACGTTGTGTACTGTGGAAACCACGAACCCGCCGCCCGGCGCGAAGATGCGCATATTCTCACGCACCTGCGCACGAACCTCGTCCGGCGTACCGAAAGGCAGTACGCGTTGCGAATCCACGCCGGCGCCCCAGAACGTGAGATCTTCACCGAAGCGCTGTTTGAGCGTGGCCGGATCCATGCCCTTGGCCGTGAACTGCACCGGATTCAGAATGTCGAATCCTGCCTCCACGAAGTGAGGCAGCAGCGGCATCAACGCTCCGTCCGTGTGGATGAACGATTTCCACGCCGTGTTCTGGTGAATCCAGTCGTTGACCGCGCGGTGGAAGGGTTGGTATAGGTCTTGATATGTGGCCGGAGAAATAAAGGGCGCGTTTTGTGCGCCGAAGTCCGTTCCGGTCACGATGATGGCTGCCACGCGATTACCGACAACTTCATAGATCTTGGCCAGATTCGCCAAACCGATCTCACACTGCCGTTCGAAGAGTTCGTAAACATAGTCGCGGCGTAGAACGGCGCTCATATACCATTCCGCCACATCGCGTATCCCTTTTGGATGCTTAAGCCAGGCTGCAGGCACCAACGCAATGTCACCGAAAGCCGTCCCGCCGAAGCTGGCCAGGATCGCCTTATCTGTTTGCGTATAGAGTCGTTCCGCCTCAGCGCCGAAATGGGCCAATTCGGCGTCCGTGATCGGTTGGAACTCCTCCAGATTGTCCTCTACTTTCAGATCGGCGTCGTCGATGGGCGGTTGTCGTACAATGGCGTCGAAATACCAGCCGCCGGCGGGCATCACGCCGCTGGGAGGCACGGATTGATCGCCTTCCGGGTATAACAGGATGTCGCCGTTGGGCTCCGGTTCCGTATTGAAGCCGCCCGGCACTAGCACCGGTGTTCCTGCGAATGTCGTCCACGCTTTCCAATCCACATTGTGAAAACCAAACATGGTGCGCGTGCTGGTCAGGTGTACCACATCCGCACCCAGCGCTCGCTGCAAGTCGTCGCCGATCTCGCCCAACATCTGGTAGGGGTCAATCACTTTGACCGGAGTGCCCGGCGCATCCAGTTCAAGTGCCTGGCGCAGACGGTAGACCGCGTCCACGTGCATACCCGTCAGTACTGACCCGCCGAGGTCAAGAGGTACCATGTCGGGCTCTTCGTGGTTCAATGTTTTCAGTACGCGCTCCCTCGAGGTAAGCATCGACTTCATCCTCCCTTCGGTTGACTCGGATATTGCGTATTGTATGCTTAAAGAGCGAACGTTATCGCATCCGGCTGCGCTGGAACCAGCCGAGTGCAGCGCCAGCAGTAAGCCCGGTTATCATTCCAAGCGCCGTCATGTCTATCATTATTCCGGATCCTACCCCGATCCCAACGCCTGCCCCCATCATGCCGCCCAAAGTCGCCTGGTTCCCCTGCCAAGCTACAAATGCCGGGCTCCCCTTTTCAGAAGTCGGTGTACGTTCGATGCTGCGCAGTGACCACAGCAAGTAGATGTATATTATCGGCCGCCCCAGATTTGTGATGTTGATCAGCGTATTGCCGTCGGAAAGGTTATTGTGCTGAACGACATCAACCATATGGACGCCGAATGCGCCAAGCCCCAAGATCGCGCCAGCGATCACAGTGGCATCTCGAAAGCCGTCGCGCCGTCCCACGGACATCGCAGCCAGAACGCCCACGGCTAGATTAGCGAAGCCCATTTCCAGTTGAAACGGGCTTCCAACGGGCCAGCCGATAGACTCGGCTACCTGGTTCGCAGCGAAGAGATGGCCCATGCCGCTGAGGATGCCGAGCGCGCCGCCGAACGCGAACATATAGATTAGGAATACTTCCAAACGGCGCTCACGCGTATGAACGCTCTTGTCTGCAGCACAGATCCCACCTGCGATGAGCAGCGGTAGCACGAGAAAGGCGAAGGCGCGTAGCCAAAAGACTGATGACATCACCGGCATCTCCTGACCTTCCGCTGCGTCTGTCCACGTGGCCAGCTACATGAGGCCCGGGGCGAACCCGGTGACTATGACCGGGTCCCCGGACTGTCCATGCCTACCTGTACTGCTGGATCAGCTTATAGAGAACATCGGCGCCGAATTCGAGCGTCTCGACCGGCACGCGCTCGTCGGCACCGTGAACCGTCGGGCCGTGATTGAAATCGGCGGGCAGTTTCTGGGGAATAAATCCGTAGTTTTGGATGCCCATGCGCGTGAACATGCGCCCATCGGTGAATCCGCCCATCATGGATGGCAATAGGATTCCCTGCGGGTCCGCCTCCAGAAGCAGCTTCCTCAGCAATGGGACGAGGCTCAAATCAGGTTCTGCTCCGCCCTCATCGTAGCGGATCACCTCCAGTTCCAACTCCTCATCGCCGGCAAGGGTGCGCAATTCTGCCATGATATCCTCCGGCGTGTACCCAGGCAAGGCTCGTCCATCAAGCTCCAAATCGATGCGACTCGGAATCACGTTTGTCTTGTCGCCACCGCGCACTACCGTAGCATTGACCGTATTGTGCAACAATGCATCTAGCATGGTAGCCTGCCGTACCCCTTGAGCATCCAACGCGTCCAAAGCGCTGTCGGTCCGCGCCGGGTCCAACAGGTCCTGCAGCAGAACAGCCTGTTCGTCCGGCGCATATTCCGCCAGAGTTGAAACCATCTGTTCCATTACCGGTGTGATGTGGACGGGTAGTCGATTCTCGTTGAGTGCCGTCAGCAGATGCCCCAACTTGGCCATAGCGCCATCGCGCAGGATGCGGGCGCCGTGACCACCGGGTCCATGCAAGGTGCACTTCATCCAGCACACCTGCTTCTCCGTTACCGTGATTGTGTAGAATCGATGGCCAAACAGTTCTTGCGAGGAACCTCCGCCCTCTCCGATTGCGTAGCGGGCGCCCTCAAATTGTTCGGGATGTTCCTCGGTTAGAAATCGGGCTCCATAATCGCTTCCAGCCTCTTCGTCCGCCATGATGGTCAGTATTATGTCGCCTGCGGGTACCGTACCTTCCGCTTTGGCGCGTAGCACGGCACTGACCATCATGGCGACGCTGCCCTTCATGTCCAGCGCGCCCCGTCCCCACACCCAGCCATCGATAAGTTGTGCCTCGAAAGGGGGATGCGTCCAGGTCTGATTGGCGGTCGTCACCACGTCGACATGGCCCTGGAGTACCAATGCCGGCGCCTCTCCCCGACCGGCCAGACGGGTAACGAGATTGGGCCGGTTCGCGTCCTTGGCGAGCAAGGCGGTCTCGAATCCGGCGTTTGTCAGAAGGTCGTTGATATGGCCTATACACGCGGCCTCATTGCCCGGCGGATTCGTCGTATCGAATCGGATCAATGTCTGGAGCAGTTCGGCAGGTCTGGCATAGATAGGGGTGGTCATTGAGCTTTCCTTTGGAGTGAGAAGTCCTACGGATGTTGATTTCATTGTATGCGGCGTACTGTACTCGCAAGAAATGAGCGGAGCGGCTAACAGGTGTGGATGATGAGGTGTAAGTCGCCGTTGCTGGATTCTGCGCTGGCCTGAGCGGTTGGCACGGCCTTGATTATCGCACCGTAGCTAGCCGCTGCATTCGTCTCCGCCGATTTGGGATCGGATGCGCATCGGGCAATAATGTGAAGTTGAAGATCTAGGTGGACACTCTTGCCGTCCGATCAGTTGCCGGCCGACCTAGGCTTGTGCGCGGCACTGCAAGTGATGCTCCATCATCCGATCAAATTACTGTGCATCGCAATGCACGTAACCAACCGTCTAGACGAACGAAGCGTAGGGTCAAAGAATTCGACGATATGGATATCACAATTTCCGTTATCCCCGTAGCGGGTTTGGGTTCAAGGCTTCTCCCCGCCACCAAGTCTCAGCCCAAAGAGATGTTGCCGGTCGGCCGAAAACCAGTGGTCCAGTATGTGGTGGAAGAGCTTACCCGATCCGGGATGAAGCGAATTCTCTTTGTCACCGGCCCGGGCAAAAGCTCGATTGAAAATCACTTCGACTTAAATCCGGAGCTTATTCAGATATTGCGCGAAACGGGCAAGGAGTCTTTGCTCGCCGAATTGGATTTCGAGCGATCTCCTGTGCGCTATTTCTATACGCGCCAGCGCGAGCTGCTCGGTCTCGGCCACGCCGTACTCTGTGGTCGTCCGTTCGTCGGTGACCAGCCGTTCGTTGTCGCCCTGGGAGATTCAATCATCGGTATGCATGCGTCAAGCGATATTGTTCGGCGCATGATTGACGTCTTCGCGGCAAAGAAAGCCGGGGCCGTCATCGCCTTTGAGGAAGTGCCCTCATCCGATGTGTACCGATACGGCATTGCTGACCCCATGGAGGACGGCGAGGTCTTTCCACTTGCCGATGTCATTGAAAAGCCTCCGGTCCATGAAACGCCCAGCAATCTGGCCATCGCCGCGCGCTACGTTTTCGATCCGTGCATCTTCGATATGCTCGATCGCGTGGAACCGGGGCGTGATGGCGAGATACAACTCACAGACGCCGTCCGCCTTTTGATACGCGAGCATGTACCCGTCTATGGCGTGCGGCTGCGTGCCAGTGAAACGCGCTACGATATCGGGAATTTCGACAGTTACTTTCGTTCTTTCGTAGAATTCGCGCTGCAGGACGAACGGTCAGGACCAGCTCTGCGACAGGCATTGCAGGAGATGCTCTATGCTGATCCTTCGTAAGCGCGCATACGCCAGAGCAGGGTTGCTGGGAAATCCGTCTGATGGGTACAACGGAAAGACGATTTCGCTCATCGTGCGCAACTTCTGGGCCGAGACGGTGCTTTATGAATGGGACAAAGTGGAGATCATGCTGTCCGACCATGACCGCGCCAGTTTTCGATCGGTTCACGAGCTGAACCAGGATGTGCAGCTCCACGGCTACTATGGCGGAATACGTCTGATCAAAGCCACTATCAAGCGCTTTGTTGACCACTGCCAGGCTCGGTCAATCGAGCTACATGACCGCAATTTCTCCATCCGCTATAGCACGAACATCCCTTCCAATGTTGGTTTGGCCGGTTCCAGCGCGATTATTACCGCTACTCTGCGCTGCCTCATGGATTTTTACCATGTGGACATACCGATCATCGCGCAGCCATCTCTAGTTCTGTCCGTCGAAACGGAGGAATTGGGCATTTCGGCCGGTCTCCAGGATCGGGTAGTGCAATGCTACGAGGGTTTGATCTACATGGACTTCGACCAATCCTATGCGAGGGACGTCGAAGGGGTAGTCGCGTATCGTTATGAACCGCTCTCGACCGAATGGATTCCGCCATTCTACATCGCCTACCACACGCAACTTGGAGAACCCACCGAACTTTTCCACAATGATATCCGTGGACGCTACAACCGTGGTGAACCTCAAGTAATAGAGGCGATGCAACGCTTTGCGGACCTGGCCGCGCAGGGCCGGGACGCGCTCATCGATCGCGATGTGGCGTGCCTAGATTCCCTCATCAATCGCAACTTCGAACTTCGCCGGGGCCTCTACCGCCTTCCCGATTGGCAGGTACGCATGATCGACGTTGCCCGCTCCTGCGGCGCTAGTGCAAAATTCGCCGGTTCGGGCGGCGCCATTGTCGGCCTGGTTCACGACGAGGATATGCTTTGCCGGCTGCGGCAGCGGATGAAAGAGATTGGGTGCAGCGTCATCCTGCCACAGATCATTTGACACAATAGAAAATCAACCGCTCATCATATTTGTGGTCGAGTGGTATAATCTGATCTTGGTAATTCAGTACCATTACAGCAGCGCTTATTCAGTCGAAGGCCCAACCACAGTTCGATTCTGTCAGAGATGGTCAAGAGATTCAGCACCAACTTCATGGTAATCCTTTTCTTGGCGGACGTCGTCGCCATACAAGTTGCGCTTGCATTGGCGATGCATCTGCGTTTTGTGCTGCCGTTCGGACAGGCGCTTTCTCCGCAATGGCTGGGTACTTTTGTCTATTCACCCACGCTCACCTTGCGGGTGGCCGTTGGAATCGTATGGGCCATAAGCATGCTGCTCGGTTCGGTGTATGTACCGCGCCGTGTCCTATTCTGGATGGAAGAATTCCAGCACGTAACGCTTAGCCATACGGTCGCGGCACTGTCCATGGCCGGGATACTCTACTTCGCCAAGAAAGAGCTGCCGCGCCTTACGTTTGTCTATCTGTTCGTGGTTGGGCTCTTGCTGTTGATCGGATATCGCATCGCGCTGCGCATATGGTTTCGCCTGCGCAGAAATACCAGCACCAGTATTACCAGGATTCTCATCGTGGGCGCCGGCCGAGTTGGGCAAAATCTCGTCACGAAGCTGCGTAGTGAGAACTGGTCAGGCTTCGAAATAGTGGGCTTTCTCGACGACGATCCCGAAAAGCGCGGCGTCCGGATTCTCGATCTTCCGGTGCTCAGTGTCGTAGATGATGCGGTCAACGCGGTGCGAGACTATTCAATAGACCAGGTTTTTATCGCATTGCCTCTGCACGCGCATAAACGAATGGCCAATCTGGTGGCGCACCTGAACGAGCTGCCCGTTCGTCTGTACGTGTTGCCCGACTACTTCGACCTCGCGTTTCATGCCGCGTCCATCGAGAGCATCGGCGGCATGCCAATGATAGGACTGCGCGACCCGGCTATCGACGGTTTCGAGAGATTCGGCAAGCGGTTAATGGATATTGCCATTTCCGCGACGGTGCTTTTGCTCTTCCTGCCCGTCATGATAGCGGTTGCCATTGCGATCAAGCTGGAAGACGGCGGCCCTATTCTCTATCGCGCGGAAAGAGTCGGTGAAAACGGACGGATTTTTAAGATGATGAAATTCCGCTCCATGGTCGTCGATGCGGACAAGTTGCAGCACCTGGTCAGCCATGTAGACGACAAGGGCAACGTGGTCTACAAGACCGCACACGACCCGCGTGTGACGCGCATCGGGCGCCTGATTCGACGCACCAGCATCGACGAATTGCCGCAATTGATCAACGTGCTGAAGGCCGATATGAGCTTGGTGGGTCCGCGCCCAGAGTTGCCGTGGTTAGTGGATGACTATGAGCCGTGGCAACGCAAACGGTTTGCTGTACCGCAGGGCATCACGGGTTGGTGGCAGATCAACGGTCGCAGCGACAACCCCATGTATATGCACACGGACCAGGACCTCTATTATATCCAGCATTATTCATGGTGGCTGGACATCCTCATTCTCTGGCGCACAGTATCCGTCGTTCTACGCGGCAAAGGTGCATACTAAGGGCATGCCGCAACGCGCCTGCCAAGATGTAGCCCCGTCCGCCGGCTCAACACACCTATAGCGCATACAGGTCCCGACATGGCGAAAATGCGTCTGCGATGACACGGAAATTGCCAGACGGTGACATCGTAACGTTGCGCCTGCACAGTCAGCGCCTCACCGCTCTTCACGAATCAACGCCTTCCGACACGGTCGCCTGGTTGAGCGCACTGCAAGGACAAGACTACGAGGCAGCAAAGTGGGCCATCGGTTTGCGCAGTGGCGCGGATCTCGCCGCAGTAGAAGCTGCCGTCGACCGGGGCGATTTCGTGCGCACCTGGTTGCTGCGGGGTACGCTGCATATGGTGGCCGCTGCAGATGTGTACTGGATGCTGGCACTGGTTGGCCCTCGTCTCATCGCCAACAGCGCACGGCGATACCAACAACTGGGACTGGACGACGATACTCTCGCAAGCGGCTGTGATACGCTCGCCGGCGCGCTGGATGATCGCAGCCGGCTTACGCGTGCCGAAATGTTCCAGGTCTTGGAGCAAGCCGGCATTTCCACGGAAGGACAGCGAGGATACCACATCTTGCGCCACGCCGGTCTATGCGCCATCACCTGTCACGGACCAAAGGACGGCAAGCAGGAGACTTTTGTGTTGCTGAACGATTGGCTCCCGTCAGACAAAGGACCGGAAGGCGAAGAGGCCGTCGCCGAACTCGCCTGGAGATACTTTCGCAGCCACGGGCCGGCTACCCTGCGTGATTTCGTATGGTGGTCCGGTCTGCGTGTGTCACAGGCGCGGGCCGCTCTTGCTGCGCTCTCTGAGCGGCTCCAAGAAACGGAGGTCGGCGGCCAGACATTCTGGAAACCCTACCTAGACGAATTCCCCCGCATTGGCAGTTCTCCGTCTGTCCGCCTGCTTCCCGCCTTCGATGAGTACTACTTAGGCTATCAGGACCGCTCCGCCGTACTCGAAGCTGCACTCGATAGCTCGCTCGTGTCCAGTAACGGTTACTTCCGGCCGGCGATCATAGTCGACGGTCAGGTTGTAGGTAGATGGAAAGTCAATCGAAGTGATGGCTCCATAGCAGTCGAGATAGAGCCCTTCCGTGACCTCACCCCACAGGAGACTGACGGCATTGCCGTCGCCGCACGGCAATACGGCGCTTATCTAGGCATGCCAGGAGAGCTGTCCCAACTCAAGTAGGTCCATCCGCTCGGCCCGCGCCGAACTCTCTTTTCCTGTTGACGAAGTCGATCGACACAGTGCCGATCGACTTCACGGCGTTCGCGTTGGCCTCTACTCGTCCAAGAACAGTGTGAAAATCGCTGCTGTGGGTCGCTCCTCCCACCCATGCTTGGCATAGAAGCCCCGCCGGTACGATTCCCGGTGACGGAAATTGATGAGTTGTAGGCGGCTGCCGCCTCGACGTTGCGCCTCTACGGTGACGGCGTCCAGTAACGCACCCCCGATCCCCTGCCCACGGGCGGCTTCGACCACGAACAGCTCGGACAGATAGCCTTCCGGGCCCGGCAGGAACAAGTCGGGGATCCAGTGTACGGCTGTATAGCCTAGCAGACGTCCGTCCGCACCGATGGCGACGTACAATGTATGATCGTCGCTCGCGTTGATCTTTGCCAGCGCCGCACTAACGGACGCGGTAGTCTCTTCTATCGGCACGTCCTGCAACCGATCAAAATATCCGAGACCATGGAGCAGGTGCGCCAGTGCAGGTGCGTCGTCGATGACAGGCGGACGGATTGCGTATTCAAATTTCATTTCAGTTGGAGTGGATTTGAGGTGGTGTTGCGGAGCTCATGCGCTGTGCGCTGCCTGCCACTTGGCAAGCTCCGCGTAGATAGGTTGTAGAGCCTCGTAGACGTCGGCGTTGAACGCTGCCAAATCATCGTAAATCGCCATGTTCGCAGCGATAGGCTCCACCGCGTCCACGACGCGGCTGCGTTCCGCAGCAATCGACCAGTCATATACACCTGCGCCAACGCCGCCAACCACGGCGGCGCCCCAACTGGTCGCCTCACTGGTCAGTGCGAGCATCTCCACTGGCACATGGAAGCAGTCGGCCAGAATCTGCCGCCACAGCGGGCTGCGACCCCCGCCGCCGATCAGCCGCACCGAGCGGATTCCCGGTGACTGCTCGCGCAGCGCATCCAGGATGAAGCGCAAGTTGATTGCGACACCTTCCAACACCGCTCGTGCCGTCTCCGCCTTGCCCATGGGCATCGTCATTCCTACGAAGGTGCCCCGTGCCAGCGGATTCCAATACGGACTGCGCTCGCCCATGATGTATGGCAGGCATATCAGGCCGTTCGCGCCCGGCGGCGCTTGGGCCGCGGCCTCGTCCAGGTCCATGTCGCCATCGTGGAGAAGTCGCCACGCCCAGTCCCGCCCACCGCCGGCGGCCTGCATGGTACCCATGGGCGCGTAGCGCTCCGGGTGGACGTGATGAAAGGTGACGGTCCTTTGGCGAGCATCCGGAACAGGTTCTGCACTTGCAGTGCTGATCCAGGCCGAGGAGCCGATATAACAGTAGCAGTCACCCGGTTCAATGACACCCGCGCCTGCGCCCGCACAGGAACCGTCGCCGCCGCCGATGACGACCGGCGTTCCCGGCTGTAGCCCCGTGGCCCCGGCCGCCTCTTCGCTCACTTCACCGGCGATACCTGTCGACGGCAAGAGCCTGGGCAGTCGGTCCGCACTAAGGTCGAGTGCGTTCAGAAAGGGCGAGTGCCATTCTCTGCTAACTAAGTCAAACAGCAAGGTGCCCGACGCATCTGAGTAGTCGGTGGCGTATTCGCCCGTAAGCCGGAAAACGACATAATCCTTGGGTTGCAGGAAGCAGACCGCCTGTGCGTACACCTCCGGTTGATGTCGCCGCACCCATAGGATCTTGGGCGCCGAGTAGGCAGGGCTGGCCCGGTGTCCACAGCGCAAATAGACTTCGTCGCCGCCGCACAGATCTGCCATCTCTATGGCTTCTTCCTGTGCGCGCTGGTCCGCCCAGATGATGCAACTACGTAACGGCGCGCCGTTCGCATCCACGGCAACGCACCCCATCATCTGACCGCTAAACGAGACGGCGGCAATGGCGGCGGGATCCGCGCCTGTTTCGGCCAAAAGCTGTCTTGTGGTTTCGCAGGTGGCACGCCACCAGTCGTCGGGATTTTGTTCAGCCCAGTTTGGCTGTGGATATGCGGTGGGGTAGCCGGAAAACGCGCTGCCAAGCAGCGCGCCGTTCGCGTCGAAGAGATTTGCTTTATTGCCGGTCGTGCCCAGGTCGTGGGCCAGAATTAGCCGCGAAGGTGACATGGGGTGGCGATGCCAGGCTCGAGTTTGGATTGAGGGCCGAGCCAATACCGCAAGCACTGAGCTTCCGGCGGCGGTGATGGCCTCAGGCGAGGACAGAGTCCCCGACCACTGCGATGAGGAACGTCTCCGCGAAGTCATCGACCGATTCCCAGTCGGTATACTCGTAGTCCTGGGAGGTATCGGTTTCGATGCCCTTATGCTTGCTCATGCGCTTTACGATAAACTTCTTTGCCAACCCATATTGCGTGTACAGCGCCGCGCCGGCAAAGACGGCGATCTGATCCGGTCGCCATTCGGTGTCCTGAATCCAGTTCTCAACATACTCCTCCACGATTGCCTGGTCCTCGGCTTTGCAACTTTTTGCCGTGAGGCAGACGGTGAAGAAGGCGGTTAATTCTCGGTTCAGCTCGTTGCGGTGATTCTTTGCCAGGTCGACCATATATTTGGCGTGGCGTCCCCGATGAATGGACGCGCCGATTATGGCGCCGTCATAGTCGTCAATGCGCAATTCGTCGGAGACATTCTTTCCGTAAACGGTGTCGACCTCATGGTTTCGGCTGCGGAAGAATTCCACCATGTGGTCGGTTATCTTCGCAGTCTGACCTTCCTCGGAGCCGTAAACGATCAGGATTTTCGCCATGGATTTTCTCCTTTGAGAGAGAACCGGCCTGCGACTGTGCGTGTTTTCCAGAAATACAACGTGGACTCAACCTTGCGCGACTCATGGTGCCTCGGGGTAGGAGCGTGTGTGAGGAATGCCGGCATGGTACCGCATGTGACGCTTATGGAAATCATAACACAGGCACGAATGCGGCCAAATTTCTGGCGCTGGCGTTCAGACAGGCGGATCGGACCGATTCCGAAGCTGTGATTCGGTATCGGTCCGGCTCAGAGGCAATGTGTCCGCTTGGCTTGTCGCGTACCGCCGACCGCCGCGCGATCGTCAGATTATCGCTTCCGCACGCTCGGCAAGTAGAGATCCTCGCTAGTCGATACGATGATCGGGTCTATCTCATTTACTAGATTGGCGCCGACGCTGATCGACTGCGTATGGGCTGGCTCGGATTCACCCGGCAGGATGACAGAAAGCGTGTACTCACCTAGCGGCACATCACCGATGGCGTAGTTGCCATCGCCATCGGTTACGGCGGACAGATCGGCGCTCATGACTGCCGCGTTTGCCGCCGGCGATGTCTCGGTCAAGGAGACAATCGCGCCTTCGATGCCGACGCCGCTGGCGTCTTGAACAGTCCCGCTCACGGCACTCAACCGTTGGGTGCTCGTGAAGGTGCAGCTAACGCTGTTGCCTGGCAGGATCGTGAGGACGACGATATTCCCTTCTACGGATGACCCATCGGTGCAGTCGATCTCCGTTGCGTAATAGTCTTTGACCGTTTCCGTCATAGTAATCGTTCCGGGTGCCAAGCTGAACGTCCGGCTACCGCCGATAGCTGGCAGGTCAAACTTACCTACGCCGCCTTC
>JBJYXA010000600.1:0-2403 GCA_046259705.1 Caldilineaceae bacterium | reverse complement strand
ATCCCCAAGTTCCCCTCAATTAACGAGATCGTGCTCACAACTGGTGCCACAGACCCGACTTTGACAGTTGCTAATCACATGGTTTCAAAATCAACCGTAAATACCATGAGTTAACCCATGGCACAGAAAACGCGCATGTGAGTAGGTTGGAACGCCGCGTCAAACGTGGGCGAGCAGGAGCGGCGGCTTAGAAATACCTAGTGATTGCATCCTGTTGCGAGCCGCAGGACGGGGCTCCGTCACCTGCCAGACCGTCCCATTTGGGCCAAACAATTCCGCAAGTTTGATCTGCTTCAGGTCGTCACGGATGTTACGCCACGTGTCCTTGCACTGGGTCTCCGCCACACGTTGCAGCAACAACGATAGCACCGTGATCGATACGTGAGCGTGGATGCGGTGGGCCACCCAATGGAACACCGGACGCATACGCAATATGGACTTCAGATCTCGCCAGGCTTGCTCAACTCGCATGAGTTGTTTGTAGCCTAGCGCCATATCTTCCGCCGTAAGGGTGTCGTCGTTGCTGTGAACCACGAACTTGCCGTCGTGCTGTTCCGCTGCGCGAATCGCTGCCTGGTTGATCCGCAACTTGCCTGTGCTTGTCCTGCGGATGTAACGACCATAGCGACGACTCGCAACCAACTCGAAGACTCGCTTCGTGTAGGAGCTGCTGTCGAGATCCTTGAGCGCCGCAAGTTCAGCCTCCAGCCCCGCCAGAACACGCGCACGGTGCTTGCGCTGCCGCTTCTCTTCCTCCGGGTTGTGACAGACCACGTACCGGCGGCGGCGTTCCCCTTCACCGACGATCACCTCCTTGACCCGCAGGTTGTCTGCGACCTCCTTGTACCGCCCTGCGCGTGTCGTTACCTCTTCGGTCACCTCGCCTCCAGGCGTCCACGGCATGCACACGATGTACTTGCCGCCGCCGAGGCTCAACGTTCGCAGGTTCTCCGCGCTCACCATTCCAGCATCGCCAACGAACACGCACCGGGTCAGCTTCCATCCTCGCAGCTCCTCCTTGACCTGCTTGACCGTCGTCACGTCCACCGTGTTGCCAGGGAACACCCAGTGCCGTACTGGGATCCCATCGCGTGTCACCGCCAGCCCAACCACGATCTGCGGCGCGTCCCATCGGCCGTTCTTCGGATAGCCGCGCTTGCGTGGCGCCTTGTACTTCTTCTTCCCCGCGGGCTCGCTCCCCGTGACCGTATGGTCCGGCCCCGCCCCCTGGTCGTCTTCGTCTACTTCGAAGTGCAGGCTCGTCGTGTCGTAGAAGATGATGTCAACGTCCAGGTTGAGTAGGTCGCTAAGGCGGAAGTAGATCGCCTTCTCGATAGTCTCCTTGTTGGCCTCGAGGAAGTCCATCGCTCTATAGAGATGTTGCAGCTCGAGGTTGGCCGTCCCGCTGATCCGGATGTCCTGTGCAAGCCACTGCTCCCAGCAGTACAACTTGGACGACGGAGCCAACAACCGGTTGGCGACCATCGCGAACAACGCACGCTCAACATCGAAGCCGAGCCTTCGGCTCTTCGCCCTCTCCCGGATGATGTCCGCGATGCCCAGCCGGCTCCACAGCGCCTCGACCACGTGGACTGGCCCATATGGCCACGCGTCGATCACCTGCCAGTTCGGGTCATCGGCCACGATCTCATCGGGGGAGCACCGCGCCAGGATGCTCCGCGCCAGCTTGCGTAGTCTCTCGACGACGAGCGGGTCCTCGGCGCGTCCGAAGTTGTAGATGATGGTGGTCTTCGACCTCTTCTTGGTCTTGTCCCAGACGCTCGCGGCGAGCTGGTAGTGGGTCACGAGGCTGCCGTCGGCGAGCTTCTGTCGGGACTCCCGGAGGAACATGATGTCGCTATGAATACCCCGGAACACTTAGTCATGTCAAGCTCTGTGGATAAATCCATGTACTAGGCGTTTTCGACCCCCTGCTCACTCTATCCCCTTGATATTCCCCAAGACCCATCCCAAAAACACCCAAAAATGTACGAGTAACTGTCAAAGTCGGGTCCAGGCCCCTGCTCCTTTTCTCCCGGCTTACGCATTCATCGGGGTGGCCTCCGAGTTGCATCCCTCGGTTTTGAGGAGAAGGAGGACACCATGCGGTTGCTCGCCATCGCCACGATTTCCTGTCTGGGGCTGGTCACTACACCGGCCAGCGCTGATCCCGCGCCCGCACCGAACAAGAAGCTGAGCCTTCGCCAGAGAGCGGCCGTCTGGGCCGCGCCCGTACGCGTCCGGAGCTACGATCAGCCCGGGGCGTTCTCGGTGACCCGCTACGGCATCGACAACGGCCGGCGGATCGTCAAATCCAAGTTCCGGCAGTTCGAAAACGGCAACCAGGTGACCGTTAAGTACGGTGCGGTGGTCGCCAACAACAAGACCTTCAAGCGGATCCAG
>JBJYXA010000599.1:0-18663 GCA_046259705.1 Caldilineaceae bacterium | reverse complement strand
AACGCGCCGGGCAATCGCCCAGTGCGTGAGCCGCCTTCCGGACTGCGGTCTATCTTCCGCACGGAAGCACTAGAGATTTATAGACAAAGCCAAAGCCGGATTGTATTGCCGCGCTTCACCACGCCACGCGCACTGGCACTCCTATGGGTGGTTGCCATTGCGTTTGTGGTGCTCGGTATAGCGATTGCCGGGCAAGCGCTAATTCCTATGATTGGATGGCCGCTACGGTGAGACGCGTACCAGTCATCCTTCAGATGACGCAGCACGAGTGCGGCGCTGCTTGCCTGGCCATGGTACTAACGTACTACGGTCGCGATACGTCCGTCACGGAGTGCCGCAGGTATCTGAAAAGCGGCCGTGACGGGCTTACGGCGCGCTCAATCGCACAGGCCGGGCGCGAGCTCGGTCTGCGTGTGCGCGCCTTTTCGCTGGAGCCTAGCAGTATGGGTCAGGTCCGGCTTCCTGCAATCGTGCACTGGCAATTTATGCATTTCCTCGTAGTAGAGCGCTGGACGGACAAGGCGGTACATGTGGTCGACCCCGCGGCCGGCCGACGAAAGCTGACGCACGAGGAGTTCAACGAGGGTTTCACCGGCGTCGTCCTCACTATGGAACCGGGCGCGGACTTCCAACGAAAGAAGGGACAGGAAAAATACACGTGGCGTAACTACCTGCAAATGCTGCTGGTGACGCCAGGTGCAGGCAAACTGCTTGGTCAGGTTCTTACCGCCTCAGCGGCCTTACAAATCCTAGGCCTTGTTTTCCCGCTATTTACCATGGTCCTGGTCGATCAAATTCTGCCGAGCCAGGACGTCCACATGCTCACGATGCTGGGAATGGGTATGGTCAGCCTCGTGATGGCCTCCGTCGTGCTCGGCTACTTACGCAGTACCCTCGCTCTGTACATGGAAGCGCGGCTTGATTCGGAAGTGATGCTTGGCTTCTTCGAGCATGTATTGCGCTTGCCCTACAATTTCTTCCAAGAGCGCAACAGCGGCGACATCCTGGCCCGTCTTGGCAGCATCGCGGTCATCCGGCAAGTACTGACCGGTGAACTCGTGTCGATATTGCTGGACGGCTCTATGGCTATCTTCTATGCCGCTGTTCTATTCGTGTGGCAGCCATTTTTCGGCTTCCTCGCGCTGATCGTCGGCGTTCTACAGGTTCTTATTCTCCTCGTGTCGCGGCGGCCGCTGTATGAACTCACAGAACGCGATATTGCGGCGCAAGCGGAATCACAAAGCTATCTCGTCGAGGCCCTGACCGGAATCGGTACGTTGAAATCGTCCGGTTCCGAAGACAGTGCCCTCTCCCACTGGACGAATCTTTTTTACAAGCAATTGAATGTCTCTTTGAAGCGAAATCACGTGGCCAACGTGGTGGAAACGGCCCGCGACTTAATCGGTTCGATGACGCCCATCGTGCTCCTGTGGGTTGGGGCCCTATTTGTGTTGAATGGCTCCTTGACGCTCGGCACCATGCTCGCCGTCACCACGCTTGCCGGCGCGTTTGTCGGTCCGCTGACTGCGCTCGTAGGCAGCGCTCAACAAATCCAACTTATCGGGGTTCATCTGGCGAGAATGTCGGACGTGATGGAGACGCCGCCGGAGCAGCAGGCTGCCCAAACCGAAACGATATCGCGCCTCAAGGGCAAGATCTCGATCCGAAATGCAGGGTTCCGGTATCACGAGAACGGGCCTTGGATCCTAAGAAATCTGTCGCTTGAGATCGAGCCGGGCCAGAAAGTCGGCATCGTGGGCCGAACGGGTTCGGGCAAGAGCACGTTGGCATTGCTGCTTCTCGGCCTATATCAGCTCGACGAAGGCGAAATTCTCTATGACGGAAAACCATTGACGGAAATCGACCATCGCTCACTACGAACGCAGGTGGGCATGGTCATGCAGGACCCCGTGCTGTTCAGCGGTTCTGTACGTAACAACATCGCCTCGTTCGACCGCCAGTTGCCGCTGCTGAAGATCGAATCCGCAGCGATATTGGCGCAGGTTCACGATGAGATCATGCGCATGCCAATGGGATACGACACCGTGCTGGCAGAAGGCGGCGTCGACTTGGCAGGTGGCCAGCGACAACGTCTGGCACTGGCCCGTGCCCTTGCGCACAGGCCATCCATTCTGATTCTGGACGAAGCGACAAGCAACCTCGATGCTGAGACGGAAGCAATGGTGGAAGAAAATCTCAGCGTCATTCCATGTACGCGGGTCGTGATCGCACATCGTCTGAGCACTGTGCGCAATGCGGACAAGATCCTCGTACTTGATCAAGGCGTCATTGTGGAACAAGGTGCGCATGAGGAACTGCTGGCCCTCGGTGGAGCTTATGCAAACCTGATCCATTTACAGTATTCGGCGCAAGGATGGGACGTTCCCGTCCACTCTCATCTACCGGCATCTGCTGTGTCCTAAGGTAAAGGAGGAACGTGCATGCTACGAGAGCGGATTATCCGAGCGTGGAAAGATCCGGATTTCCGGACAAGCCTGAGCGAAGATGATTTGGCTGAACTGCCAGAGAATCCCGCAGGCGCCATCGAGTTGACAGATGATGAACTCGAAATGGCCGCCGGCGGTTCTTGGGGGGGCTCATCGCAACCGATGAGCAGCAACTCGTCGTCAAATTCATCTTCGAATAGCTCGAGCAATTCCTCTTCCAATTCGTCGAGCAACTCCTCGAGTAATTCTTCGAGCAACTCCTCGAGCAATTCCTCGAGTAATTCGTCGAGCAATGCGTCGTCAAGCTCGTCGTCGATGAGTTCCCGACCGCGGCTCCAGCCGTACACGACGCGAGGGCCAAGCTACTCGTCAAGTGGTAGAGGGGGAGCGCACTGGAAGTAGGCGCTCAGAATTTCACGCAGCACAACGCGTGAAAAGAAGCTGTGGCGGCGAAGAATCAGACGTGCAGTTGGCCCCCTGCCACTCACGAGGGCTCGTCTGCTTCAGACGATCTGTTTCCGCCGCCGCAGCCCCAAGCAGAGTTAGGCCAGCACGGGACGGCACGCACAACGAGCGCCGTCCTACTGGTCGTCCATATTCCGTAGGACCATCTATTGAAGCTCTCCCGGTGCAATTATCGTGGACGCCACATTACAAGCTACTGATACGCAAGCGACTGACAGCCAAGAGACGCGTAGCGCACGTGTCTGGTCGACGCCTGCCTGGTGCCGAGCCCTAACCGTCAGCGAACGACACCAGCGTCTGAGCCGAAATGGTCAGGATGCATCCCAGGCAGATGAAGCCGGCGGTGAAGTGCCCCGTCGATATACGCGCTGGCGGGAACAGTACCCGTTCTCCCGAGACCGATATTTTCAGTGGATGCAGGAAGAAAAGGGTATGTCGCAGGGGGCTTTCGAAAAAGCTCTCGCTGCATCAGAGCAGACGCTTGCCGCGAGCCCTATACCACCACCCGCATGGATGACGGACATCCAACAGGCATATGCCAACCCGACTTCGGAGCCTTTTGAACCGCCCGAGGGCAACGACGAGATCGGTTTTCTAAATCTGATCGATCCGATGCTGGAGCAGGCGCTTTATCGGATGTGGCGCGAGATTGAGCGTTTGATGGAGACACACGCAGCCGTTCCATTTGATGTGGAGACGATCGGCGACGTATTGCTCATGAATTTGCCGGACCTGATCATTCAGCGACTCGGGCGCACACTTGTACTTGAGCTAAATGTGTTGCGGCTTCAGGGCCAGCTAGACGGCGAGGCAGGGCGCGATCGTTTCCTGCATTTTGTGCGCAAGTTGCGCGAACCGGAGTTCGTGAGTGCACTATGCGATGAGTATCCGGTCTTGATCCGGCAGCTCGCCATCACTATCGATCAGTGGCTAGGCGTCAGCCTCGAATGCCTCGGCAGGCTGTGCCGTGATTGGGAGTTGCTCAAGTCTACCTTTAGTCCGGGCGACGATCCCGGGCCGCTGGTGCGGCTTGCCGGCGGCGCCGGCGACACGCACCGCCGGGGCCGTTCGGTCATGATAGCCGAATTTGAGTCAGGGCTCCGGATTGTTTACAAGCCGAAGAGTCTTGCCATCGACCTCCATTTTCAGGAACTCGTGGACTGGCTCAACGAACTCGGCTGTGAGCCGCCGCTGCGGAACTTCATCACACTGGACAGAATTGAGTACGGTTGGGCAGAGTTCGTCAGGCGGGAGGAGTGCAACAGCGAGGAGGAGTTGCGCCGGTTTTATCAGCGGCAGGGCATCTACCTTGCGTTACTCCACGTCCTCGCCTCCACAGACTTTCATTTCGAAAACGTGATTGCTTCGGGTGAGCACCCGATGTTGATAGATTTGGAAACGATGTTGCAGCCCGTCTTTGAGCGCTACGATGTGACGAGCGCCGAGTCTCAAGCTATGAAGCATATGGCGGATTCGGTGCTTGCTATTGGGCTGCTGCCCATGCGAATTTGGTCGTATCGAGACGAATATCAGGGCATCGACATCAGCGGATTGGGCGGCGCCAGCGGCCAACTCTCGCCGGACCGGATCCCGGGTCTCGCCGATCGGGGAACAGACGCCATGCGCTACATACGTGAGCGCGTGGAGATCGAAGGTGACGCCAACAGGCCGATGCTAGACGGCGTCGAAGCAAGTGCGATTGACTATATCGATGAGATTACGACCGGGTTCGAGTTGATGTATCGCCTTGTGCTGCAACACAGGGACGAACTGTTGCGTCCGGGCGGATACATCGACCGGTTCGCAGACGACTCCATCCGCGTACTGATGCGGCCGACTCGTACCTATTTTCAACTCCTGTACGAAAGCTTCCACCCGGACATGTTGCGCGACCAGGCGGATCGGGACCTTTTCTTGGACCGACTCTGGCTCGTGGTACCTGAGCGAAACCACATGAAGGAAGTCATTGCATCGGAGCAAGAAGATCTACTTCATGGCGACATTCCCGTCTTCACTTCATTTCCCTCCTCACTCGATCTATATGACGCTTCGGATAAGGCGATTCCGGGCGTGCTGGTGAAGCGTGGCATCGACAATGTTCGAGAGCGCATTCTCGCTATGAGCCCAGAAGATTTGCGCCGGCAGTTGTGGTACATACGCGCTTCGATTTCATCAGTGGCGGATGCCATCGACGATGGATACCATGACCCGAAGAGCGCGAAAACGTCCGAAGACGTGGATAGAGAGCGACTCCTTGCTACGGTGCGCAATGCGGCAGATGCTATTTGCGCTGATGCGTTTGAGACGTCAGATAGCGTTTCTTGGGTGGGATTACAGTCACAATACGAGCGGTACTGGTCGATAGCGTCACTTGGTATCGATTTGTATGCAGGTTCACCAGGGGTCGCCCTTTTCCTCGCCTATGCAGGCAAAGTGCTGGAGGAACCTCGGTATACAAAGATCGCGCGCAAGGCTTACGACACGATTCAACTGCAATGTGAGTTGGCAGCCGACCTGTGGTCGGCAATCGGCGGATACGAGGGCTGGGGAGGTGTGCTGTACGTTTACACGCAGCTTGGCGCGCTATGGGAAGACGACGGCATTCTGGATCAAGCGGAGCGGATCGCGAATCGCATTTGGCCCTACATCGAAGACGACACCGCATATGATGTCGTGCGCGGTTCAGCGGGCGCCATCCAGGCACTGCTTGCTCTCCATACAGTACGCCCGTCAGAGACACTCATCCGACTTGCCACCATGTGCGGTGAGCATCTGTTGGAGGGCGCTCAAGTACAGGAAAATGGTGTTGCGTGGACCCCATCCCGGTTTGATTTCGCTCTTGCAGGATACGCGCATGGTGCGGCAGGGATCGCGACATCGCTCCTACGCCTCTATAACGCAACCGGAGATAAACGATTCAGGGAAATCGCAGTTCAGGCGCTTCAATATGAAAGGGGACTGTTCGACCGTACGATAGGAAATTGGCCGGATCCGCGGACCGGCGCAAGCTACGACCGACCTGCGCCTTCCAACCCAGAAAACAGTACTGTTGCATGGTGCCGCGGTGCCGCGGGAATTGGGATATCCCGCATTGAAGTACTGCGCACTCTCGACGATTCAGCCCTGGTCGACGAGTTGCACGTAGCCGTCGAGACGACTCTGGAGCACGGCTTCGGTGGCCCGCACTGTTTGTGCCACGGAGATCTCGGGAATCTTGAACTGTTGTTGTCGGTGTCCCGGCACCCGGATTGGTCTGGCGCACCAGTCAGCCTGTATGGGATCACCAATCAGGTGCTGGACAGTATCGAGCGGTATGGGTTGAGATGTGGCGGGCCTGCAGGCGTGTTTATGCAGGGCATGATGGTCGGCGCAGCGGGCATAGGATATCAGTTACTTCACATTGCTGAGCCGAACATCGTCCCCTCCATTTTGACGTTGGCGCCACCACCGTCGGCAAGCGCATAGACATACAGAGAACGCAAGGCCCTATAGAAAGGACAGGCTTTTTTTTCACAGAACATCCGTGTTGACACAGAACGGATGTTCTGATAGGATCCAGTAAAGCGTAGGTTTCTTTCTGGCAAAGCAGTACAGATTGTAGGGATGGGGAGAACCCGGCTCTGGGGTGGTCGGTCGTTCCATGCTGATCGGCATGAACCATCAATACATTGCCGTTGGGTCGACGGCTGTTCGACGGCCTAATGTACACGCGAGCTACCGACTATGGGGGATGGGATTTATGCTTCGCGAAACGATTATACGCGCTTGGAAAGACCCGGAGTTCCGCATGGAATTGAGCGCTGCCGAACGCGCAGCGCTTCCAGAGAATCCGGCTGGGTCGATAGAATTGACGGACGAGGAACTCGAGATAGCTGTTGGCAGCTACGGGCGGTCTTCCGGGAGGCCGCCATCAGGGGGTACGACGAGTACATCATCGAACATTTGTAATATTCGCTGGCCCTCGCCGCCGCCGCCGCCAAACGAGGGGCCGCCGCCGCCGGAAACCCCTCCGACGCCGTGGCGACCTCCGCATGAGCGACCATCTGTTAAGCCGCGCATGCCCCGATGGTAGGCGCTGCGGTGGTACGCTGGTCCCCCCGCGGGGGGACCAGCGTATAGAAATGCAAAATGCGGGTCGTTTATTGCGGTTCCGCCTGCCGCTGTGACCCCAGACAACCAAGAATCGGCTACCGCGAACGGTACGACCCTGTATAGCCGATAGCTGGATGTTCAGGGTCGTAGCGCAACTTACGGTGCGCGGACATCTACCCCATTGTGCTCGGGTCGGGTGCGCCCATGATATTGTATCCCCCGTCGACATAGAGCACTTCACCCGTGACGCCAGAGGACCAATCACTGAGAAGAAATCTGGCTGCGTCGCCAATGTTGTCTTGGGTGACGTTTCCCATCGGCGCCACTTCACCGACATAGGCAATACTTTTACGGATGCCACTAACGCCCGATGCGGCGAGGGTGCGAATTGGCCCAGCGCTTATCGCATTAACGCGGATCTTCTCGTTGCCCAAGTCCCATGCAAGATAGCGTACGGTGGCCTCAAGCGCTGCCTTTGCCACACCCATGACGTTGTAGCCCGGAGTGACTTTCTCCGCACCGTAATACGTCATCGCGACAATTGAACCACCCTTCGGCATCCGCTGAGCCGCTCGATTGGCAACTGCGATCAAGGTATAGCAGCTCACATCGAGCGCGATCCCGAATCCTTCTCTCGTAGTCTCCACGAAACGACAGGTCAAATCCTGCTTGGGTGCGAAGGCCACGGAGTGGACTACGAAATCGAGTTCACCGAATTCCCTGTCCACCTCGGCAAACAGATCGTCGATTGCACCATCGTCGGTCAAATCACATTCCTCGACAAACGTCGCGCCCAAACTCTCAGCCAGCGGTTCCACACGTTTCTTCAGTATCTCGCCGGCATAGCTGAATCCCAGCCTTGCTCCTTCCTCGTGGAGCGCCTTTGCGATGCCCCAGGCGATAGAATCCTTATTTGCGACTCCAAAGATCAGACCTTTTTTCCCTTCGTACAATCCCATTGTTATCTCCTGGGGCACTGTTCGGATTATAGCTTTGCCATCAATTTGTCGGTCGGGCAACGCAATTTACTGTCGATGTGTTCGGTCAAAGCCGGCGCCAATTATCGCTTTCATATATCTGTGCACAGTCGCCAGAGCTGGGCACCGAACTCGACCATCGCAGGTAGGGCGCAAAGATCTCGTATAGGAAACGAAATACAAATTTGAAAATTGGTACTTTACAAAGCCGGATTTGTGTGCTACTATCTGCACCGAACTGCTAGACATCACGGTGCGGCTTGTCCGCTATCGGGGGAACCGTGATGGCTAGCAGTTTGTTCTTGCACTGACTTGCCACAATGCGCTCCCTATTTGCCAACAGTCGACACTACGTTCCCGCGTGGATGCGCAAGAACCTGCGTTTTCCCGCCTGCACGACCTGCTCGCGATCCTGGGGAATCACTACGTGCGCTATGTCCAGCACTTGCTCGCCGTCGAGACGCACTCCACCTTGCTGCACCAGGCGTCTCGCTTCGCTCTTGCTCTTCACGAGCCCGGCGTCGCTGAGCAGGTCTACGATGCTCGTTTCCGTGTCGAGTCCATATTCAGGTGCATCGCTGGGAGCCAACCCCTGGTGCATCTTGGCGGCGTCGCGTGCAGCCTGTTGAGCGGCTTCGTCGCCATGGAAAATTGAGACGATTTCAGACGCCAGATGATGTTTCAACTCACGCATGTCGAGCTCGCCTGTTTCCACCTCATCAAACAAGGTTTGAATCTCTGCCGGCGTCCAGCGTGTGACCAGCTCGGCGTAATTTCGAATGGCGCTGTCGGGCAGATTGAGGACCTTAGTGAATATGACCCCCGGCGGTTCGTCGATTCCAATCGAGTTTCCGGTCGACTTACTCATACGCAGCTCGCCGTCCGTTCCCACAAGAATACGTAAGGTCAGGACTGTCTGCGGTCGTAGACCCGAGCTTTCCATTAGCTTGCGGCCTGCCATCAGATTAAAGAGCTGATCCGTACCGCCGATCTGTATGTCTGTTTCCTGGGCGACTGCGTCATAGCCCTGCATGAGTGCGTAGAAGAATTCATGCAACCATATCGCGTCGCCCGCCTCGAACCGCTTACTGAAGTTGTCACGAGCGAGAAACTGTTGGACCGTGAAATTACTGGCAAGACGAATGACATCCGCAAAGTCCAGCTTTGACAACCATTCATGGTTGAAACGTACGCGGGTCTTGGCTTTGTCCAGAACGCGCCACGCCTGATCAGCATAAGTCTGCGCATTCGCAATAGCATCCTCGAGTGTTTGTTGTTTGCGAACACTCTCTTTGTCGCTAGGATCGCCGATGATGCCAGTGAAGGTTCCGACAAGAAACGTGACGTCGTGGCCCAGGTCCTGGAATTGACGCAGTTTCCGCATCGTTATGGTGTGGCCGAGATGCAAATCTGGCGTCGATGGGTCGTAGCCACAGTAGATGCACAGCGGTTTGCCTGACTTCTTGCTTTCCTCTAGCCTGCCGCGCAGTTCATCTTTCATGTTCTGGTACGTGAGATCGTCACCGAAGTCGACGCCACGCATTAGGATTTCGAGTTGTTCGTCTACCGGTGGGAATTCCATCGCAACAATTCTCCGTGAATCAAACAAGTCAGGCCATTCGGTGGTCTACGCCAAATCGAAAGCGGGGCACACATGGCAGAGCCGTCTGCACAGGACCATTGCCACGCCATTGTTACGTGCAACAGCGGGTCAATGATACTCAACCAGTGTACAGAGGTCAATCATCGCAGGCATTGTGTTGCAGTGCGGCGGCAGTGGTTCAGGTGAGCATGGTGTTTCCAGACTCTTAATCGGGGCTGTGCGAGTCCGTACTCTTGCGTGACAGCGGCGCAGTTGGATAGAATTCCGCCATGAGAACCTTTTGGCGGCAACGCGAGCGTGAAACGGAAACTGCGCCTAAATCCGACCTTTCTGCGAAGCGAGAATCTGCACCCAGCTTTCAATGGGAATATATCCCATCTGAGGCCAGCGACGACGGACCGTACTCGCTGGTCGAATCGGATTCGATTGACGCGGCTTCGGTGGACACGCAGCTGATCCAGCAGTCCAGCTCCTCCGCCGAAGTGACAGGCGACCGGGAAACGGCTGGCTTGCCGGCAGCGGAGGAAGCAGGGAAAACAGACACTGTTGATAAGAAGCTGAACGCTGGAGGCGAAGTAGCATCGGCAGATGCCGTGCTTGACTTGGTACCTGCAGACGCAGCGACGCGGTATCTGCGACACAATCTGGACCTGGCAGCAGATCGTTGGAGCGCGGACGGAATTGCGCCGACGCCGGCACTAACGCAACGGGGCCTGGAATCACTTGCGGCCGGCACAGCTCTGACGCAGGAACAGACGGCGCTGCTCTTGCGGTCAGCACTGTACCATCGCAAAGGGGCGTCGACAGCGCTGCGTTTCCAAGAAGACACTGAACGAACCGCGCTCGTCATGGCCGAGGCGATGACCATGTGGCAACGTCCGCTGGATGCGGACATTGTGCTGGGTCTGCGTGATCTTGACCCTAACGGCCGGGACTGGTTCGAGCCATTGCTACGCGAGCTACAAGCGGCGGCAGGCAACAGCGACGTGAGGATCCGTCGGAGTGCCGTGATCGCTTTGGAGCAACTGACCGGGGCCCCAGGGCATACAGGCGTTGAACGGCAGGCCAATCGCGAGGGCAGGCCGTTGCTCCTGGGCGGCGCTATCGGAGTAGCGTTGACCGTCATAATAGTCGTCGTATCTATACTGTGGGCGAGCGATCGTCCTGAGAGCAGCTTCGTAGAGCTCCCCGCAGGCACGTATGCGGTAGCCCGTGAGGATGGGGATGACATAGCGATAAACACGCAGCACGGGATTGCGCTTCATGTTCATGAAGTAACGAACAAAGAATATGGGCAATGCGTAGCATCCGGGCAATGTGAACCACCGCGTACAACTGATGCAGCAGGTATCCCGGAATATTTCTCGGATCCCGCCTTCGCGCTGCGCCCAGTAGTTAATGTAACCTACGAACAAGCAGACCAATACTGTAGACGATTGAGATTGCGCCTGCCGACGGCGCACGAATGGACGTTGGGCGCCGCGGCCGCGCCGGCGACGAATATGGCACTGGTATATCCATGGGGCAACGAATTCGATTTGCAGCGAGCGAATACGACGGAGTCAGGCCTGGGCACGCCTACTAACACGGGTAGCTATAGTCCTGCCGGCGACAGTCCCATCGGTGCGGCGGATATGGCCGGCAACGTGGCCGAATGGACTTCGACATCGCCCGATGGCGGTTCGTTGCGCGTGGTCAAGGGCGGGTCCTATAGAGATCATTCTACGCAGACGGCCGCGCTAGCGGAGCAACTTTTTGCCTCCGACGCAAGTGCGGATTGGATCGGATTTCGATGCGTGCGAAGCGACTCAGCTGACTGACCCACCCTGGTCGGGGCGCTATCGCCATACTTTGTTCCCTACCTGCGGTTCTCCACTTGGATCGCAATGGCACTCTCTCTTGGCAAACTTGCTGAGCACATGCACTGTTGCTACAATCGGGCAGTTCGTAGAGCAACATAAAATTCGTGGTAGAAATTCATGTTTGATGAGAGTAATGCAATGAGCCAAGAAGCCGTTGAAGCGCATGACTTTGCCGACGAACTTGACTTCGCTCGTACCGTGGCACGGGAAGCGGCCACAATCGTCATGACATATTACATCGGATCTTCCGATGTGCAGTACAAACAGGGCAATGAACCGGTGACGGAAGCGGATCGTTCGGCGAACAAGCACATTGTTAAGCGCGTGCGGGACAGGTTCCCCGACGATGGTGTGCTTTCTGAGGAGTCCAAAGATGACCTTAGTCGGCTCGAAAAAGAGCGTGTCTGGATTATCGATCCGCTGGATGGAACCAAGGAATTCATCGCTCGCAACGGTGAATTCTCCATCATGATCGGATTGGCTGTGCGCCATCGCCCCGTTCTCGGTGTGGTCATGCAGCCGGAAACTAACTTGCTCTATGCAGGCGGCAAGGGACTTGGCGCATACCTGGAAGAAAACGGTGAACGTATACCATTGGAGGTAAGCGACAAAGCATTCACCAGCGAAATGACTTTGGTTAGCAGCCGTAGCCACCGCCAACAGATCACCGACCAGTTACGCAGCTCTATGCGCATAACGTCAGAGCGGGTGAGCGGCAGCGTCGGGCTCAAAGTGGGATACATCTCCCGACAACTCGCGGATCTGTATCTTCATCCGAGCCCAGGGTGCAAGGAGTGGGATCTTTGCGCGCCCAACGCGGTCCTCGAGGCTGCAGGCGGTATCATGACAGACTGTTGGGGAAATCCATTGACGTACAATAAGCGAGACGTACGGGCTCACAACGGTTTGGTCGCCACCAATGGGGTCGTGCATACGAAAATCGTGCGCAAAGTCGCCAAAACGTGCGAGGAGTTTGGCTACAACGAGGAAGACGGCTTCTGGTAGACGGTCCCAAGAGGAAGCGATTCTTAGCTCGTTCCACAGCAGAAAAGCCAGTACGCGCCGCACATGTGGCGTCTGTGACTGGGTACAAAAAATTCGCGCCGCGGACGGCTAACACTGCGGCGGAAGTCAAATGACCTCTACGTCGTACGACGCCCCATATATCTTCGGACTTCACGACCCAGGCGGCGAACAGTTAATGCTGTCCGCTCAACGTCCCGGCTGGGTTGTCGTCAATGAATACATCGGGCACGATCCGGATGATATGACCGCCGCGGATTACTCCGCGCTCTCAGATCTTGGGATCGGCGTACTATGCCGTCTGAACAACGGCCGCGAGCCAGACGGCACCATTCCACACAGCAGCCTGTATGAGCAATTTGCTCGTCGAGTGGCCAACTTCATCTCCGGCAGTCGCGGCTGCAATAAGTGGATCATCGGCAACGAGATGAACTACGCGGTGGAGCGGCCCGGAATCGTCGTCGATTGGGCGCGTCACGGCTCCATCCTGGGGACTACGCCTGAGGAATCGGATCCTTATCGACACGGTATTCGTGTTCGTTTCAACGTGCTGCCCGACGATTCCACAGAGATCAGAACCACGCGTGCCGCGATCGTAGAGCCCGGCGAAGTCATTACGCCTGAGCTGTACGCTGAGTGTTTCAAGCTATGTCGCGATACGGTGCGCAAGCTGCCTGGCGGTGAAAACGAGCAGATGCTCGTGGGCGCTGTGGCGCCGTGGAACACCCAGACAATCTACGGTTCAAACGCCAACGGCGACTGGATCAGGTACTTTGCGGACATTCTGAAGCTTCTGGGGCCCGACGACTGCGATGGAATCGCCCTGCACGCATACACACATGGTGCAGATCCAGTTCTCATCGCCGACGAGACGCTTCTACCTCCACCGTTTCAGACGCATCACCTTCAATTTCGGACATATCGGGACTTTCTTGGCGCCGTACCGGCGTCCATGCGACGGCTTCCGGTTTACATAACGGAAGCAGATCAAACGGTTCCCTGGAGCGAGGGCACCTCAGGCTGGGTGCGCGCAGCGTATGCGGAGATCGACGAATGGAATCGGCAACCCAACGCACAGCGTATTCGCGCGCTCGCGCTCTATCGATGGGCACGTCTGGACCGCTGGCACATTGATGGCCGGCAGTCAGTCATCGATGACTTCACCGAGGCGCTGGTCCAGGATTACCGGTGGGAATGGGAGAAGGCGTACGAGCCGGTTCATGCTAAGGGTGCGGCTGCGGCGCGCCGTGCCGGCAAGCGGGCAGCCGAACGAGTTCCCGAGTATAGCGTGCAGTGGATCGACAGCCAATTCCCAGCCCATTTGCACGCCGGACAGATCATTACGGCGGACGTCCTTGTTCGCAATGCCGGTTCGGCTACCTGGTCCACCAGTGACGAACACCTCCTGCAAATTGGATATCGTTATCTACGTAACCGAAGGGAACTCAACTTCGGCGACGAGAAGGACATTCGGACGGACGTCACCGCACCGGTTGGTCCTGATGAGTCGGCCACTTTCTCCGTGCGGATTGCCTTACCGGATTTACCGGGTAACTATACGCTGGAACTTGATATGTTTTCCGGTTCCCGCGGTTGGTTCAAGGAGGCCGGCTCACCGGCGCTGACGCGCTGGTTGACCATCGAGCCGGAAACGACGACCAGCGACAACGGCGCGGGCCCTAGCCTGCCGGTACCGCTCTTCTCGGACATTAGCGCCCGCCTGCCACGGTCGGGCGCGCCCTATGCGCGGCGCGAACTCGATCAAATCGAGTTTCTTGTGCTGAGCCATACGGCTGCAAACCCGAATGTGCGATTGCAGCACATCGCCCAGACACACATCCGATACGGCTATCCGGGCATCGTATACGATTTCGTAGTGGATGCTTCGGGTCAGGTGTTCAAGGTGAGCGACTTGCACGACGTGGCGCAGCCACAGGAAGCATGGTCAGAACGAGGCGTGAACATCTGTCTCGTCGGCGACTTCTCCGAAGAGCCACCGCCGATTCACCAGTTGGACGCCACGAGCAGATTGTGTGCGTGGCTCGCGCAGAGTCTGGGCGTATCCGCCAACAGTGTCGTTGGCTTGGGCGAGGTGACTGGCGGCACGAGTCCCGGCGAGACCTTTTACACCGGGGTGACGTGGAAGGCGATCCTAACTGCGCAGATTCGGCTACATCTGGCCGCGCTGACGGGTCATGGTGACACGGGCAGAGTTCAAGAGCTTAGCGTGGTGCTCGCCGAGCACGAGGCAGAGCGTGAGGCTTCGCAGAGTCGCATCCGGCGCCTCGAGGAAGAGCGCAGTGAGTTGACTCGCCTGAACCGGCAACTGCACGAGGAAATCCGTGCTCTGGAGCGTCGGGCATTGGACGCGGCGGCTGAAACTATTGGAGGAATCGCCGTGCATCCTTGGGCGGATCAATTGCCGCGCGACACGGGCCGGTACCGTGAGCGTCGCGTGCAGGACGTGCGCCGGATAGTAGTGCACCATAGCGGCGTTGCTGCCAGTACGCCGCTCGAGGAAATTGCCGACGCACATCGACAGGAGTGGCCGGGCATTTTGTTTGATTTCTTTGTCGCGGCCGATGGCGAGATCTACCAGACGCAGCCGCTAGAGGAGGTAGTAGATTCCGACGACGCATATCTGACCGACGCCATCCATATCGGTTTTGCCGGCATCTTCGACGAAGAAGCGCCCACGCGCGCTCAATTGGAAGCCGGCGGCAAGCTCATCGGCTGGCTTTCCGAAGCGTACCCTCTGTTACGCACGGAGAGCATCGTCGGCGTCTCAGAACTTGTCGACAGCGATTCGCCGGGAGCGATGTGGCGATCGGGTCGAAACTGGAAATCTATGCTCATTGCGGCTGTCGGTCACCAGCGCGGCGCCGTCGCCCCCAGCGAGATGGAAGAGCGATTGCAGAGCCGGGTACACGAGCTAGAGGATGATCTGACGGCCAGGAAGCGCCAGAATCAGGAGTTGATCGAACTCCGGCACCTGCTCGAAGGTGAAAACCGCCGACTGCAACAACAGCTTACGGAACGACAACAGGACGCCAGAGCGTACGTGGTGCCGCAGCCGGCGATGCATACCCTCATCGATGACCTGCCACGCCATCCGACACTACGATACGACCGCAGATCGCTGGCGCAGATCACTCATCTGGCGGTTCACCATACAGCGACGCCGCCGAGCATGGGTCCGCGGCGTATCGCCGAACTACACGTGGCGCCGGATCCTACGCGAGGAAAAGACGCGTGGCCGGGTATCGGATACCATTACTATATCCACGCAGATGGCACTATCGATCAGACCAATCTCTTGGAAACTTCCAGTTTCCACGTGTACCGCCACAACGACTATTCTGTAGGCGTCGTATTTGCCGGCAGCTTCATGAATGGCCGAATTCCTTCGTCCGCACAGCTGCGGTCAGGCGCGCATTTGATTGCTTGGCTGATGCAGGAGCTGAACATTCCGCTAGCCAGAGTCTGGGGTCATAGGGAGTTTCCCGACAACACGACGGTCTGTCCGGGCAGCGAATGGACGGGCGGCAATCGCTGGCGCGATCTTCTATTCGAGCGTGTGGAGCAGATAGTGGCAGGTGTAGGGGTGAAGAGCATTCGTCACTACTTGCTGCTCTGGGAGCGACCCTATCCGGGGCCACTGGCGCGCGAGGACCTAGCGGCGGCCAGGAACTACATCGAACGGTATCGACCTACCGTAGGCTTTAGTGTACAAGACGCACGCAACGCCGAGTATGTGACCATCGTCGGCGGAGAGGCAGGAATTACGGGGGCGGACGAGCTCTCACTGCGACAGAGCGGATGCCGGGTTGAACGCGTCACCGGACGCTCCGAAGAGGAAACCAGCCGCCTGCTTGATGAACTCGTGGCGACTGGCCGCCGTTTTCGCTCGTTCGACGTAGAGTTCTAGTGTCGTGGAATTCATGCGGTCAACGCCGGATGCTCCCTGTATTGATCGCGACCGTGAGGATAGATGTCGCCTAGCCAAATTCGTTTCATCAGCGTTGATCACTCCATGGGCGCCGGTTATCCGGTCACGCTGGATGCGTTCGATGGCCCTCTCGATCTTCTGCTCCAACTGATCGAACGGCAGGAACTAGACATCAGCGAGATTTCGCTCTGCGCCGTGACGGATCAGTATCTGGCAACACTGGAGACACTAGTCGACATCGAGCCGGACGCCCTGGCCGATTTCCTGGCAGTGGCTTCGCGGCTCCTATACATCAAGTCGAACCGAATTCTGCCTCGTCCCGCCGTGGAAGAGGAAAGCGAAGAAGATACCGGGGACGCACTGATCCGGCAACTGATCGAGTACCGCCAGTTCCGGCAGGTTGCGGATGGGCTCAAAAGCCTGGCTGAAGCAGGCCAGCGCGTTCATGTGCGCCCTGTTTTGAAAAAGTCGAGCAAACTCGGCTCACCCGCCCCGCCGGATCTGAGTGATCTCGACATCAACGATCTTCAGACCGTGTTGCATCGTGTATTGCAGCGGATGCCAGTTGAGCCTCCCCCGCCGCAGGTACGCGCCTATGCGGTAACGCTGTCCGAGCAGATCGGCGTGGTGCGAGACTATGTGCGCGATCACGTGCGCACCTCTGTGCACGCGGCCAGCGGCAATAGGCAAGCGAGAGTACTCTTTTCCTCCGTTCTGGGCAATGCATATACGCGGACGGAAGTGATTGTCACATTTCTGGCGGTTCTCGAACTGATCAAACAGCAAGAACTCGCGGTCGAGCAGGACGCCACATTCGGAGAGATCTATTTGATTCCTCTAGAATTGGGGAGTGAGTCAGGCAGCGAGCCAGCAAGAGAGCAGGGAACGACTACGGAGACCGCGTCGAAGATTTGAACGGTCGCTTTGCGGGCGAGTGACCCAGCCGGCGAAAATCTCTAGCGTTTGCGTCTCAGGTAGACAAAAGAGCCACCGAGCACACCCGCGCTTCCGAATCCCAATACCGTCAACAGCGCCAGCGCCATGGGCGGCGCGTCGACAGCGCTGTCTACCAAATCCTCGGACAGCGCGGCCGGCGCTTCACTCCACGCGGTCAGACCGGTCTGCTGAGTGGCGACGGGCCATGGCGTCCAGGTCGCTGTCGCCGTGGAGGTGGCGGTCGGCAGTGGCGTGGCGGTAGACGTGGCCGTTGGCGTGTCGGTTGATGTCGGCGCGGGTGTGGGTGAGTCGGTTGCCGTGGGCGGCAAGGGCGTGTCCGTCGGCAATGCGGCGGCTAAGACCACGGGAGCCGGCGTATCCGTCGGTGGCTCTGGCGTATTCGTGGGCGGTATCTCGACCGCAGGTGCGCTCTCGTCAGGATAGAGTGCGATCGCATCGATGAAAATTAGGTTGTCGCCCACATTCGCAATATGGTCGACTAGAAAGAAGACCGTCATGACGTCACCGATTGCGCGTGCGCGCACGTCGATGTTCACGTCGGGCGGCGGGTAATTCAGCATGCGTGCCGGACCCCAGTGCATAGGTCCCCAGATAATGTTGGGGCTGTTCGGGTCGGTGCCGCCGGTGGGATCAATGCCAAGCTGCCTGCCGAACGTATCAGGCGTATTGGGCGCCCCCCACGCTACGCTGGCGCGATAACCAGCGCCGGGCGTGACCGGAACTTGCGTGTATATGCCAGCCTTAAACGCTTCGTCGAAGATACGTATGCGCAAGCTAGGCGCGCCCCAGACTGTGTCAGGGTCAGGATCATAGGATGGGCTACCAAGTAGTATGAATTCGGTCCAGCCATCGGGCACCTGACCGGGGCCGGCCGCGTGGAACGAATCCATATCGCACACCGACTGAGCGATCACGTTGGGCGGATTACACGGTTCGCTGGCAAAGGCTACGCCATTGACGGCGAGTGCGAGCGCCACAGCCACTGTCAGAGTCACGCACTGCGCAACGACTCGCGAAGCCGAACGCGACCGCCAATGATGAGGACGACAAGTAGCCAAACGCCAGGACGTCAGAAATTGCATGGTCCGAGTATACGGTGCATGGCTGCAGTTCGACGAATTCTGTTGGCACTCAGCAGGTGTAAGGTGACTATTGTTGGGGATTCGATGCTCTCTCATCATTCCCTAAGATATGCTTAATCGGCGGTTCATGTGACGGGACGATACTACATCTGCGCTGTTGTTCAGACGCCGAAGAACCCCTCCTCGGAGGCGTCTAGAGAGGGACC
>JBJYXA010000598.1:0-1547 GCA_046259705.1 Caldilineaceae bacterium | reverse complement strand
CGACCCAAAGCGGACACGCGCGGCGAGGATGAGCCCCCTCCGGTGAGGCAGCAGTCGCGACAGCGAAGGAACCGAGCGTGGAGCGACGCGGCGGGTCCGGCCTCTCTAGGCGACCCGCCGGAAGAACTGTCGCAACGTCTCCATGTAGAGATCGCGCTGTTCTGCAAACGCCATGTGCGAGGCATTGGGTATCACGCGCACCTCTGAGCCGGACGTTAGGCTGCTGAAGTGCCTGCAGGCCGCCGGTGTTGCCTCGTCGTACTCGCCACAGGTGTAAAGGGTCGGTACCACGATGTCCTTGAGTTTACCGCTTGCGTCGTAATCCTTGAGCGTTCCCGTCGCATTGAACTCGGTGTTGCCCCACATCGTGACGTAGAGTGCGAGGTTGGCCAGTTCAAAAGATTTGTTCACGTAGTCTGGCCACGGATCGAGCCGGCAGAGATGACGCCGATAGAAGGCCATCACCGCGTCCTGATAAGCCTGGCTGTCGGTGGTTCCGGCCTTCTCATGGTCATCCAGCACCTTGCGGACTTCGGCCGGGAACTGATTGCGGTACTCGGTGTTGTCCGCTATCCAGCGCTTCGTGCTGATCAACGGGCTCGCAAGCACGAGTCCGGCCAGTCCCTTGGGTTGTCTCATGGCGTATTCTGCGGCGACCGTCCCACCCCAGGAGCTACCGAGAATCAACAGCCTGTGAAGCCCCAACGCTGCCCGGACAGAGTCGACTTCGGAGACAAACCGCTCCACCGTCCAGTCGGTAGGATTACCCGGCCGCTCGGCGTTCCCGCTGTCAAGCTGGTCGTAGAAGATCACCGGTCGATCGCTGGCCAGGTCGGTTAACGGCAACAGGTAATGGTGTGAGAACCCCGGGCCACCGTGGATCACAAGCAGTGGCGTGCTGTCAACGTGTTCGCTGCCGTTCATGCGGTACCAGACACGCCCACCCTTCACCGGAATGTATCCCGCACTTTGCGGGTCAGAGCAGGCCTTGGCGGCACGACCCGTGAGTAACCCTCCAAGGAAGCTTGCGCCGACCACGCCCGAGACATGTTTGAGTGCGGTCCGCCGACTCATCGTTTGCATCGTCCGTGTCTCCCCCAAGGAATTAGGGTTCTGATACATCGACAATCAGGCCGTGATGTTTGGCCCGCAGCCAATGCTGGCTGCAGCAAAGATGGTATACGCCTCAAACGTGCCGGGGTATGGGCCTGACAGAGCTTCTACTTTTGACCGACAGCAGTTGCTGGCGAGTCCCTGGGTTGCCTACGGCCCAGAATGGCGGCTTCCGACCCATCGCGGCCATCCAATATGTCGAGATTCTTTACGTTTCCGACGAGCGGCTTCGGCGATTCAGACGGCGTTGGCCGTAAGAGACTGATATTTAGTCAACTAACCACGGTGGCCCGTATCGTGCATTCAGCCCCCCCTTGACGGCGAATCTCATCGCCGAGGGAGATTTGCGATGAAGAACAAGCTCTTGGCGATTATTGCAGTGGGACTGCTAACGGGGCCGATGGCGGCTCAAGCCGGTGTCGTCTTCAGTTTCC
>JBJYXA010000597.1:0-1638 GCA_046259705.1 Caldilineaceae bacterium | reverse complement strand
GCTCAGGACCTTTTCCTTTCTGGAACCATTTTGCTCTTGCTCGCAATTCTGACCGTGGTAGGCACCTTCATTTCAGATCTGATTCTGATGTGGATTGACCCGCGCATACGCCACGGCATGGAAGGCAGCAACTGATGGCCGACGCCGTCGACACCCTCAGCCTCCCGGAGGCGCCACAGACGCCGGACGCCGAAGAAATGGCGACCGTCGAGGAGAAAATCTCGGTTGCCACCCAATGGCAACTCATGTGGTGGCGATTTCGCAAGCATAAGCTGGCCATGGCATCCGCCGTGATCATCATACTCTTCTACGGCGTGGTCGTCTTTGCGGATTTCCTGGCCTATTCCGACCCGCTCATCGACAATGCCCAATTGTTGCTAATGGCGCCGCAGCGTATCCATTGGTTCGACGATGGGAAGTTCCAACCCTATGTGGAAGGCTTCACAGGTAAGCGCGATCCGAAAACCTTCAAGAAGGTGTATACACCGGATCCCAATGTGAAAGTATACTTAAAACTGTTCGCTGAGGGCTACGAGTACAATCTGTTCGGATTCATCCCAACCAATATCCATTTGGTGGGCACCGTTGACGCGCCCACCCAAGAGTCGCTTTTCTTACTCGGATCTGACAAACTGGGCCGTGATCTGTATTCACGCCTCATGGTGGCCACGCGTCTATCGCTGACGATTGGCCTAGCCGGCGTCGCACTCAGCCTGTTTCTGGGGATTCTGCTTGGAGGTATTTCCGGGCTCTATGGCGGCGCGACGGATAGCGTGATACAGCGCATCATCGAGATCGTGCGCTCGATCCCCACTATTCCGCTGTGGATGGCGCTGGCCGCGGCCGTGCCGGCGACATGGCCCATCGAACGCGTCTACCTAGTCATCGTGCTCATCCTCGGCGTCATCGGCTGGACTACACTGGCCCGCGTCGTGCGAGGACGCTTTCTGTCCCTGCGCCAGGAGGATTTCGTCGTCGCCGCCGAACTGGCCGGGGCAAGCAAGCTGCGCATCATCTTTCGGCATATGGTTCCGTCCTTCACGAGCCACATCATTGCCGCCACGACGCTGGCGCTCCCGGCAATGATTATCGCCGAGACAGCACTCAGCTTTCTCGGTCTCGGACTGCGACCACCCGCGATTAGCTGGGGCGTGCTACTCAAAGACGCACAAAATGTCCAGGCCGTTGCCTTATCACCCTGGCTCTTGGTCGCAGCCTTCCCCGTCATCGTTGCTGTGCTCGCCTTCAACTTCCTGGGCGACGGCCTGCGCGATGCGGCCGATCCATATGGATAGCAAGAAGACCGCCGACGTCCATGACTAACTCCGCACTTCCTATCCTCTCTGTCAAGGATCTCAAGACCTATTACTTCCAGGACGAAGGCGTCGTTCGCGCGGTGGACGGCGCCAGCTTCGATGTGTATTCGGGCCGAACGCTTGGCATCGTAGGCGAAAGCGGCTGTGGCAAAAGCGTCACCGCCCGCTCCATACTGCGCATCGTAGAAGAGACTGGAGAGATTACCGAGGGCGAAATTCTGTTGCGGCAATCGCACGGA
The DNA here is from genome assembly GCA_046259705.1 of Caldilineaceae bacterium. Lineage (GTDB taxonomy): Bacteria > Chloroflexota > Anaerolineae > Caldilineales > Caldilineaceae > JASGTU01. The sequence continues at coordinate 83 of JBJYXA010000597.1, read as the reverse complement.
AACGGTCAGGTGGACGAGATCGACCTGACGAAGCTGGACGCCAACGGCCGCAAAATGCGCGCCATACGCGGCGGCGAGATCGC
>JBJYXA010000596.1:0-3604 GCA_046259705.1 Caldilineaceae bacterium | reverse complement strand
TGATCCTACCAACCCGGCTTGACTCCACTCGGGCCCTGCACAATTTCCGGCTTGGGCCGGCGAATCATCTCGTCCACCGCCGCCCCGCTCGCGACCATAGGATAGACGTTGACTTCTTCCTTAACCCTAAAGTCGATGAGGAAGGGTCCCGGCGTCTTGTTTGCCTCATCGAAGGCAGCAGCCACGGCGCTCGGTTCGGTTACCCGTAGTGCCGGAATGTCGTACGCATCGGCCAGCTTGACGAAGTCGGGAGAAACTATCGGCGTGCCCGTGTATCGTTTTTCATAGAACAGTTGTTGCCACTGTCGCACCATGCCGAGGAAACCGTTGTTGATGATGGCGATCTTCACAGGCAGCCTGTTTTCCTGTTTGAGGACCGCTAGCTCCTGCAGAGTCATTTGGAAGCCGCCATCGCCGACAATCGCCCATACCAGACGGTCGGGATTTCCCATCTGTGCGCCGATGGCAGCAGGTAACGCAAAGCCCATTGTACCCAATCCACCGCTTGTCAAAAGCTGACCCGCGTACTCGTGGATGAAGTATTGGCTCTCCCACATTTGATGCTGGCCGACATCGGTCACGATGATCGCCGGCGCCCGGTCGGTCTTGCCTATCGAGTGCCACAACTGGCGAATCACAAAAGGTGGAATCAACTCATCCACCTCATACTTGAGGATATCCGATTCTCCGGAATCTGCCTGCCACTCCGCTACCTGCGCCATCCACGCTTGATGCTGACGCTGGTTGATCAACGGCAACAGAGCAGGGAGCGTCTTGGCCAGATCGCCGACGACCGCGATATCCGGAGTGACGTTCTTGCCCACCTCCGCCCAGTCAAGCTCGAAGTGTACAATTTTGGCCTGTTTGGCAAATCGATTGAGGTCGCCGGTGACGCGGTCATCGAAGCGCATGCCTAAGGCAATCAACACGTCACAGGCCTGGATCGCACGATTTGCGTACGCTTCTCCGTGCATGCCGGCCATACCGAGATTCAGTGGGTGAGTCTCGGCGATGTCACCGGCGCCGAGCAGCGTCGTGACCACTGGAATGTTGGCCTTCTCGATCAGTTCCAGCAAAGCGTCACCCGTGCCCGAAAGCTGGACTCCATGGCCGGCGATGATCAACGGGCGGTCGGCTTGGTTGATGAGGGCGGCCGCCTGCTCAACCTTGCTGGTCTCGACTTTTGGCCATGGCTCGAAGCCGGGAAGGTCGATCTCCATGTCATAACGGAATTCGCCGGTGTCGTTCTGTACGTCCTTACAGATATCGATCAAAACCGGGCCGGGACGTCCCTCGCGAGCAATGTAGAACGCTTCCTTGAGGATAAGAGGCAGTTCTCTGACATCGGTCACCAGGTAGTTGTGCTTGCAAACCGGCTGTGTAACACCCACCACATCCGATTCCTGGAAGGCGTCGGTGCCCAACAGATACGTGGCAACCTGTCCCGTCACTGCGACAATGGGGACGCTATCCATTAACGCAGTAGCTAACCCGGTAACCAAATTCGTGGCTGCCGGGCCGCTGGTCACCACACAGACGCCTACCTTGCCCGTAGCCCGAGCATAGCCGTCCGCCATGTGACCGGCTGCCTGCTCATGGCGGACGAGTACATGATGTATCCTGCCTTCCAACTCGTAGGGTGAAAGCGCATCGTACGCCGGCAATATGGCGCCACCGGGGTGGCCGAATACGATATCCACTCCCTCCCGTTCAAAAGCAGCCCAAATCATCTGGGCGCCCGTCATCATGATGGGCTCCTCAGCGTGGAAGAGCTGTTTTTCTTCTTGCTTCAATTCCGTCATGACAAATTCTCCTTAGCCACCTGGACACAGACTGCAGCAATACGCATGATTTCGAGACAAACTGCGGCACATACATAGATGCGCACATTAGCTACTTTGACGGCCGTTCGGTGATTCTCGTTCGCAAACAGCGGCACAAAAAAGACTCTTCCCTGGTTGGGAAGAGTCTCCAGTGACCTCTAGGCTTAACGACTTACGTCGGTCCTAGCACACTTCTCCAACCACCGTCGGCTTCTGGCTGCTAATCAATACAACGGCCAGAAGCTCGATAAGTACAAGAAGTACAATGACGGCAGAAGAGAAGCTAGGAATATCCATCGGTATTTCGGGTTCGTCCTGAATGCTCGACACGCGAATCGCGCGTGCTGGACCTACGACATCAACCTACTACCCAATATGTAGGGTTGCGGACAAGTATACAAACCTAGTTTTCAGTTGTCAACCTTCAAACGGACTAGATCGCTTACTCAAGAGAGATTACACGGCGACTGCCGCACCGCCAACCGGTACAGGCTTGCCGCCTGCCGCTGCTGATTCACGAATCGCATCCCACAGCCGAGCCATGCGCAGACCGACTTCCGGTGGGCACGGGTTCGGCATGGCCCCTGAGCGAACCTGCAAAAACTGCTGCCATTGGCCCAATGTCTCGGGCACGCGCACAGGCACTAAGTCATCCTGTCCGTTGCGCTGAACCGAAAGGTTTCGGCCCCACACGCCTGTCTGCACGATGCCATCGGTGCAGAAGACGCGAACATCCGAACTGCACGAGCGCACCGTCTCACCACACGCGTTCATAGTTACGAGGATTCCCGACGCAGTGCGCGCCATAATCGCGCCGAGTACATCAACGGGCGTGTCACGATTGTCCAGCCATGCCGTCACTTCCACGAAATCCTCGCCCGCCAGATCGACCACCGTGTTTAGCATGTGGGCGCCGGTGTCGAACATGAAACCACCTCCCGACAGCACAGGATCTTGTCGCCAAAGTCCTTTCGTCATCGGACCCCAGTTCTGCCATACCGTAGCGCTGATATTCAAGATGTCACCGAGTTCACCGGAGCGCAGTAGCTTGACCGCCTCGCGAATCTCCGGGGAGAGGCTGCCGTTGAATGCCACGACCAGCAGACGCCCGGTACGATCTCGCACAGCGATCAAGTCTTCTGCCTCTTCGGCATTCATCACCATCGGCTTTTCCAAAAGCACATCCGCACCGGCTTCCATGCATAGTCTGGCCTGGTCGTGGTGATAGGCGTGCGGGGTAATGATGAACGCTGCATCCAGATTGCCCGCGGTCTGCTTAAGCAGTTGTTCCAGATCCGGTATGTTTGGTGGCGGCTTTGCTCCTGCTTCTTCGAATAACTTGGCGAAAGCTGCGTAGGACTTCTCGGATGGTTCGCATACGGCGACGATCTTTGTCGTATCTTGCTGCTGCAATATACGCTGTACGTGGTGTCGCGCCATGCCTCCACATCCTACCATTGCCATACGTACCGGTTGTCCATTGGACTTATTCATTCTTAGGTTCTCCACTGCAAGGTTTTTCGGCCGGCCGAGCACGCAGCGCGCGCTGCGGTCTTGCTCACTGAACAGGCATAAGATATCCGTAGTAATTGTAACAGGAAGGGGCGCCTACCCTGCATATTGAGAGGATCCGCGCACACAGATAGGATGATCTGTGCGCCACTACCGACAGCTGAAATGTTGGCTAAAACGATATTCAGCGAAACCCTAGCCGCCTGCGGAATTCTGTTGGCGCAAGTACACGATCAAGTCAACGTCACCGGGCGAGTAGCCCAACTCTG